>JBQCFR010000312.1:0-4330 GCA_051958885.1 Tsuneonella sp. | reverse complement strand
AACGCGGTCGCGCCGGCGAGCCCGACAATACCGTAGCGCGGCACGAGATAGAACTTGAGCGCGATGTTCACCGCCAGCGCGCCGGCGGCGACGAACACCGGCGTGCGGGTGTCCTCGCGGCTGAAGAACGCCGGCTGGAACACCTTGACCAGCACGTAGGCCGGCAGCCCGCAGACCAGCGCGACGACGATATCGGCCATGATGGCGCCCTTGTCGGGCGTCATCTTGCCGCCGACGAAGAACGCCGTGACGAACGCCGGGGCGCAGATCGCCAGCGCGGCGGCGGCGGGCAGGGTGAGCAGGGTGCCGACCTCGACCGCGTTCGCCTGCAGCCGCGGCGCCTCGCGCTGGTCGCCCGACTGGATGTGCCGCGCGAGCATCGGCAGGATCGCGGTGCCGAGCGCGATGCCGAAAATGCCGAGCGGCATCTGGTTGAGCCGGTCGGCCATCTTGAGCAGCGTTAGCGATCCCTGCGGCAAGCTGGTCGCGAAGAACGTGTCGACGAGCTGGCTGATCTGGTAAATGCCCGCGCCGAACGTCGCCGGCAGGATCAGCATGCCCAGCCGCTTGACCTCGGGCGTGAAGCGCGGCGCGGTGATCTGCAGGCGCACCCCCGCGCTGCGGCTCGCCCACGCCATGTACGCAAGCTGCACGACGCCCGACATCGTCAGCGAGATCGCCAGCGCCCACGCCACGATCGCGTCGTCGCCGTGCGCGCCGCGCACATACCAACCGGTCACGATGCCGCCGATCATCACCAGGTTGAGGAACACCGGCACGAACGCGCCCGGCGCGAAGCGCGAGCGGGCGTTGAGCAAGCCCGAGAGCATCGCCACCAGGCTGACCAGCCCGAGATAGGGGAACGTCATGCGGCTCAGCGCGACCGAAAGGTCGAACTTGCCCGGCACGTCGCGGTAGTCGGGCGCCAGCGCCAGCACGATCAGCGGCATTGCGATCATGCAGATCGCGCTGAAGCCGAGCAGCACCCAGACGAACACCGACAGCACGTCGCCCGCGAACGCATCCGCCGCTTCCTCGCCGCCGTCTCCATGAAGCCGCCGGGTGTACATCGGCACGAACGCGACGCTGAACGCCCCTTCGGCGAACAAACGGCGGAAGGTGTTGGGCAAGGTGAATGCGAGCTGCCACGCATCGGCCGCCAGCCCGGCGCCGAGCACGCGGGCGAGCAGCATGTCGCGGATGAAGCCGAACACCCGGCTCACCGCGGTCAGCCCGCCGATGGTCCCGACGTTGCGGACGAGGCTCATGCCCCAGGTCCTGCGATGAAGGTCAGGCCTGGCCCGCCGGGGCTTCGCCCGCCTGCTCCTGCGCGCGGCGTTCGAGCTGCTGCATGTAGAGCCCGTTGAAGTCGATCGGCTCGAGCATGAGCGGCTGGTAGCCGAGATCACGCGAGGCGTCGGCGACGATCCGCCGGGCGAACGGAAACAGCATCCGCGGCGCCTCGGCGTAGAGGAACGCATGGGCGTGCTCGTCGGGCAGGTTGCGCATGCCGACCAGGCCGCAATAGCTAAGCTCGATGAGGTACAGCGTGCCCTTGTCGACTTTCGCGGTGAGCACGATCTTGAGCTCGACCTCGTGAATCTCGCCGCTCACCGGCGTGGCGCCGATGTTGAACTGCAGATCGATGTTAGGCGCGCCTTCCCACTGATAGGAATCGGGCGCGTTGGGGTTCTCGACCGAGAGATCCTTGACGTACTGCGACACGATGCCGGCCGCCGGCTGGTTGTCCGCCCCGTTGCCGCCGTGGCCAGCAGCGCCCGGGTCGAGATTGAGGTCGGTGAGAATGTCGCCTTCGTCGGCCATCGGGAAATTACCTGTGTCTGGAGCGTGAGGGTGCCCGCGCGGGTGCGGACAATCGGGCGCGCCTAGCATCGCTCGCGGCCTGCCGCAACGCCTCGCGGCGAAGGCGATCTTTGTGCCGGCTCACGCGTTGTTCATTTGTAATTTGGCCCTATCTAGGGCACTCAACCGGAGATGGAACGAAGGGCGCGCCTCTTCGTCTTTGCAATATGCAGGTAAGCGGCACGTGATCGTCGAAATCGTCATCCTCGCCATGATTGCGGCATTCCTCGGCCTGCGCCTCTATTCGGTGCTCGGCCGCCGTGCCGAGCACGAAGAGGAGCCGATCCCGACGCGGTTCGATTCCGGCGCCAAGCCAGCCGCGCCCGTCACCCAGCTGCGCCCTGCCGCGCAGCCCCGCTCGCTCGAACTCGAGGGCGTGCGCCCCGCGGTCGAACAGGGCGTGCGGGCGATCGCCGCGGCGGACCGCACCTTTGACATTATCGGTTTCGTCGAAGGCGCGAAGGGCGCCTACTCGATGGTGCTCGAGGCGTTCTGGCACGGCGACCGCGCCACCCTGAAGGAACTGTGCGACGACGACGTCTACGCCGGGTTCGACGCCGCGATCGCGGCGCGCGAAGCGGCCGGCGAGACGCTCGAAAACCGCCTCGTGCGGATCGAGGAAGCACGGATCGACGACGCACGGCTTGACGGCCGCACGGCCCGAATCGCGGTGCGCTTCGTCGCCGATATCGCCGCGGTCACCCGCGATGCCGAAGGCCACGTGGTCGCCGGCTCGCTCGACGATGCGGTCGAGACCCGCGACCTGTGGACCTTCACCCGCGATGTCCGCTCGGACAATCCGCACTGGCTGCTCGACGAGACCGACGAGGGCTGACGTATTGCCCCCGGGGTTCGGGGCCTGAGGAGGCGGGGAGGCGGGCGTGATCTTGCGGAGGTGGATGGCGCTGCTGGCGCTGGCGTTCCTCGCAAACTGCCGCCTCGTGCCCGAGGGCGAAGTTCCCACGCAGAAACCGCCGCCGCCTGCCAACGCGCTCGTCGCGGGCGTGGCTCACGGCGCCCCCGTTGCCGGGCTCGGCTTCGCCGCCGCCGATGCCCAGGCGGCGCTGGCGAGCTTCGTGCTTTCGTGCCCCAAGCTGCTCGCGCGGCCCGACCCCAGCGGACTGACAACGCCAAGTGACTGGCGCCCTGCTTGCGATGCCGCCGCGAAGTGGCCGCGAGCGAGCGCCGCCGACTTCTTCCGCCAGTACTTCGAAACGGCCCGAGTGGGCCCCGGCGATGCCTATGCCACCGGGTACTACGAGCCCGAGATTCGCGGCAGCCGCACCCATATCCCGGGCTACGACGTGCCGGTTTACGCGATGCCGCCGGAGCTCGTGCGCGGATGGTGGGACAGCACGCCGCCCGACAAGCGCACCGGCCAGCAGCAGCTCGGACGTTACGATGCCAGCGGCGCGTTCGTGCCCTATTACGAGCGCTCGGAAATCGAGGCCGGCGCGCTCGCCAATCGCGGGCTGGAGATCGCCTGGGCCGCCGACCCGGTGGAGTTCTTCTTCCTCCAGGTGCAGGGCTCGGGCCGCCTCGTCGCGCCCGACGGCAGCGTGATGCGGATCGGCTATGCCGGGCAGAACGGCCGCGACTACACCGGCATCGGCCAGGTCATGCGCGATCAGGGGCTGATCGGCACCGGACCCGGCCAGTACCCTGGCTCGATGCAGGGGATCATGGCCTACCTGCGCCAGCACCCGGTGGAGGGTAAGGCGCTGATGGACCAGAACAAGAGCTGGGTGTTCTTCCGCGAACTGACCGGTGAAGGGCCGGTCGGCGCGCTCGGCGTGCCGGTGCGGCGCGAGAGCACGGTCGCCGCCGACCCGGCGTTCGTCCCGCTCGGCGCCCCGGTCTGGCTCAAGACCGACCGGCCGGAGGCGAACGGGCTGTGGATCGCGCAGGACACCGGCGGCGCGATCAAGGGCGCCAACCGTTTCGACACGTTCTGGGGCGCGGGTCCCGAAGCGCGCACGATCGCCGGCGGCATGAGCGCGCGCGGCGAGGCGCTGATCCTGCTGCCCAAGGGAACGGTCGAGCGGCTGATTTCAAAGTGAAGCCGCCCCGCGGCCTGAGCGCCGAGGAATCCGCCGCCTGGGCGCGCGTCGCGGCGACGGTGCGGCCGATGCCAGGTAAAGAGTCTCCCCCTTTGGGGGAGGTGGCGGCCGCGCATCGGCCGACGGAGGGGGCGAGCGGTGCGGATTCGTCTGCGACCGCCGTGGCTCCGCGCCCCCTCCACCGCGCTACGCGCGGTTCCCCTCCCCCAAAGGGGGAGGTTCGGAGCAGAGAGGCGCCCGGTCTCGATTCCCACTGGGATCGTCGTTTCGCCCGCGGCGCGATCGAGCCCGACTTCACCCTCGACCTCCACGGCCACACGCTCGACACGGCGCACGCGCGGCTCGATGCGGGGCTCATCCAGGCAAAGGCGCTCGGCGCGCGGGTCGTGCTGCTGATCGCCGGCAAG
>JBQCFR010000311.1:0-6371 GCA_051958885.1 Tsuneonella sp. | reverse complement strand
GATCTGTCGAACACGAAAACCTAGAGCACGGCATGCAGCAACAGCACGAGCGATCCCACGCGCCCGATCCGCGCGTGGCGGCGCGCGCCCCACAGCGGGTCGTGCACTCCCAAGGTGAACCACGTGAAATGAGCCGCTGCGGCGGCTGCCAGCGCGATGGGCAGCGGTGCGCGGGTGCGTTCGTGGCGCAAGGCCCGGAATACCGTCCATCCCGCGGCGAGCAGGAGCAGTTCCCACACAGTGCGTTCGGCCATGCCCGTATGCACGAACTCGGCGCCGGCCACCGCGGCAAATGCATGGCGATAGAGGGTATGCAGCGCCGCGAGCGCGATGAATGATATCGCGCCCCACCAGAACGCCCCGACCTTCCGCTCTCCGCGGAGCGACGTCAGCAGCGCACAAGCGCCGATCACCGCGAAGGGCAGGAGCCGCAGCAAAGCCGCGCGCGTCGAAGGCCATTCGCTGAGGCCTGGCGCAGTGCCGGTTAAAGCCTCAATGCCGGCCAAGAGCCATTGTCCAAGCGGCCACAGCGCCCATAGGCCGGCAATCGCGGCCAGCGTCGGCACCACCGCGCGCCGGGCTGGCAGACGCCATGCGGCGCCGGCTGCGGCAATCGCGAGGAGCCACGGCAGCGCTTCGCCCGGTCCCAGCTGGGCCACCGCAGCATAGGCGGCGAGCGTGCCCATTACCTCGGCAACCATCTGCCACGTGCGATGCCTCTCGGCGCGGGCCAGCGACACGAATGCGAGCGCCGCGGCGATCCACCGCAGCAGACTGCGCCAGTCGAACGCGGCCTCTGCAAACTGTTCGCTAGCCATCCGCGCCAGCTCGCGCTCGACCAGCGGCGCGACTTGCGGCAGCACGAGCGCCAGGATCACGCCGGTCAGCGCGGCTCCTCGCGCCACGGGCACGAGCTCGCCGGCATGGAAACGCGCGATGACCAGCAGCACGCCCGCGGTGAGCAGCGCACCCACGATCGGAGCAGCCCAGGCGGGGGTTGCGATGAGCACGGCCGTTCCCACCAGCGCCGCGGCGCACGCGGCGGCGGCGACGATTTCGCGCGGCCCGCGGCTGCCGGCGCCCGGCCAACCCAGCCACGCCGCAAGCGCCGGCAGCAGACCGAGCGCGAGAGTGGTCAGCGCCAGCAGCGGCTCTGGCCGGCCCGCGGCGAAATGGCCGAAGTGCGCGTAGCTGACGACCGCCAGACCGATTGCGACACCGGACACTTGCGCCGGGTCCATCCAGCGTGTCGGACCGTGCCGCATCTGCGCCAGCGGAACGCCCGCGAAGATCGCCGCCTGCGCAGCCGCCACCGCGGCAAACACCCACGGCGCAGGCGCTGGCCAGTATGCGAGCAGGACCACGCCGACCGCGGCAGCGACGAGGTTCGCCTCGCGCAGCACGGGGTCCCGCCAGCCGAACCACGCGAGCGCCGCGCCGAGCAGGAGGTAGAGGCTCCAGGCGAGCGGCGCGAATCCGCCGAGTTGGACCAGCCAGGCCAGCTGGCAGGCCGCGATCGCGGCAGCGCCGATGCGCACCCAGATCCAGCTCCGCTCGCCGCCGGTGAATGCCGGCAGGACGGCCCCCAGCAGCACGAGCAGCGCGCCCAGCGCCAGCAGGCCGCCGCCCTGCACGCTGCCGGTGAGCACCAGGAGGACACCCCAGCCGAGCCCGCCGGCGAGCGACGCGATGCCCAGCCACGCGCGGTTCTGCCGCCGTCCGGTCAGCGTCAGTCCCGCCGCGACCAAGGCGAGATAGAGCGTCAGAAGCGGCAGGTTTGCCTCTTCGCTGCCCACCAGCGCCGGCGCCGCGAACCCGCCGACGAGGCCGAGCACCGCGCTCGGCAGTCCGAACCGGAACGACAGCGCCATCGCCGCCGCCGTCACCGCGGCGAGGCCCGCGAACGCCAGCGCCGAGCCGATCAGGCCGTAGAAGGAGCCCGCGAGATAGAAGCTGGCATAGAGCGTCGCGAGGCCCGCCCCCGCAAGCGCCTGGCGCACGCGCGGGTCGGCCAGCCGCTGTTCGAGCCGGTAGGCGAACTCGGCGGCAGCGATCAGCGCTGCGCCGAACACGAAACCGAGGATCACCCGCACCGAGACGGTCAGCAGCCCCGCCTCGATCGACCAGCGCACGAGGAAGAAGCCGGCCGCCGCCAGCGCGACACCGCCCGCCCAGATGGGCAGCAGGCGGCCGAACAGGTCTTCGAAGTCGAATGAGATGCGCGGCCATCGCCACGCCGAGCCTACCCGGGCAGGCGGCGCTGCCGGAGGGCTGAGTGCAGGCTTGGGCGCCTCCCGTTCGGCGGCGACCGTAGGCGCTGCCTTGGCAAGCGGCGCGGCCGGTTCGGGCGCGACCGCAGGCTTCTCGATCGGAGTCGCGGCATGCGGCGCATGGGCCTGGCGCCAGGTGAGCTCCGCCAGCTGCGTCTCGAGCCGATCGACCCGGCGCCAGAGGAAGGCGATCGCACCGCCCAGAATAATGACCAGCAAGACGTCCACGCCGCGCTCTCCCGCGCGCAGCACTCTTACCCGATTGCGGCGTGGCGGCCACTGCGCGCGCGCGATTGTCCACGCCGCGCCTGAAAACATGGAACAATGCCAAGCTCACGCGTTTAGCTTGAGGGACCATGGCATCGGACATCGACCTATACCCGCTCACCGGGCGGTTCCTCATGGGCAGGTCGCGCCATGCGATGACCGACCGCGAGAAGGAAGTGCTCGAAGGCGCGGTCGAGAACGTCGAGGAATTCGCACGCCCGCACCGCATCCTGAAAAGAGGCGAACTGGCGCAGCAGAGCACGGTCCTGATCGAAGGCTACATCATCCGCACGATCGAGGAGCACGACCGGCGCTTCATCGTCGGCATCCACGTGCCGGGGGACTTCGTCGATCTGCACAGCTACGCGCTCAAGCGCCTCGATCACGACGTGGTGACCCTCGGCCCGGCGCGGGTGGGCTTCGTCTCGCACGATCGGCTGCGCGACATCCAGGCTCAGGAGCCGCATCTGGCGCGGCTGTTCTGGTTCGCGACGCTGCTGGATGCGGCGATCAACCGCGAATGGATCCTCAAGCTGCAGCAGCTCAAGGCGCACCGCCGCGTCGCGCATGTCCTCGCCGAGATTTGGTACCGGCTCGGCATGGTCGGGCTCGGCCGCGCTAACGGCTTCCGCTCGCCGCTGACGCAGGCGGATCTCGCCGACATGTGCGGCACCACGCCGATCCACATGAACCGCGCGCTGGGCCAGCTGCGGCGCGAAGGGGTCGCCGAGTTCCGCCGCGGGCTGGTGCTGGTCAGCGACCGCGAGCGGTTCGAACGCCACGCCGACTTCGACCCGGCGTATCTTTACGGCGGCGGTCCGCTGCGCGTCGGCGACGAGCTCGACAAGCGCTAACTCCGCCTAGCCGTGGGCGCCGAACTCGTTGGCGATCGCGGTGGTGATCCGCAGCGCCAGCGCCTGTGCGCGCTCGATCGGTTCGATGAAGTCGCGCTGGATCGCGGCGTAACCCTGCTCGTCGTCGTCCGGGTACTGCGACGGCTCGTTGAGTGCGAAGTCCGACAGGCTCGGAAAGTGAGTCGGGAACGCCCGCCGAAGCTGCGCCAGCGCATCTTCGATCCGCATTGTGAAGACCATCTCCAGCACGTCGTCGCGGCTGATGTCGTTGGCGCGGCTGAAGCCCGGCACCGCGACGGCGCGCAGGAACATGTGTTGGAAAAGCGCCAGGCGCAGCGCCTGGAGCACGCCGATCCGCCGCCGCACATCTTCCCGGTCGGGGCGCGGCCCGTCGTCCGGCAGCAGGTCGAGGAGCCGGTGGAGCTTGAGACCGTCGATCCGCAGGCGCGAGGCGAGCCGCCGGAACACGCCGGCGCGATCGTCCTTGACCAGGTATTCGGCCAGCGCCGCGCAGGCGTCGGCGATCTCCGGCTCGGTGCCGCGGTAGGTGCGGCTCGCCCAGTAGGCCGAGTTGAACAGCTCGCCGTAAGCGGCGACCGTCTTAATACTTGCGAGCGCGTTGGCCGCGCGCACGAAGCGCACGATCTGGCGCCCGCGGGCGCTCTCCTCGAGCAGGGCGGCAAGATCCTCGGGATTGCCGTCCGCCGCGCTGCCGAACCCGGCGATCACGTTCACGGGGTAGCCGAGTTGCTGAAGCACCGCGTTGTGAGGGATCGCGCGGATCTGGCGCAGGCTCATCTCGCGCTCGGCGGCGAGATCGGACTGGCGCCGCGACTTGCGGCTGCCGGTCTCGTTAAGCATGCCGAGGCCGAACGCGGTCACCGCGCGCGCATACGTGGCGCTCTCCAGGTGGCTGTGCTGGTGCTCCTTGATCGCGCGGTAGAAGTCGAGACTGAGATCGGTGCGGCGGTAGAACGGGTCGGGACTGGCTGCCAGGTCGGCCTCGCCGGGGCGCAGCTCGACAATCCGGGTCAGCGTTGCCAGCGCTAGCTGCGGATTGGCGAAGAACAGGCACCCGTCGCCGCCCTGGAAGCTCACTTCGGGCTCGAGCCGGATGCCCTCGCGCGCGAACCGCCGCCGCGCCCACGGCGACAGCGGCCATTCGAGCCGGTCGCGGAACGACGACGGGTGCGCGCCGCGGCCCATGCTCTCCCCGTGCGTATCGAAGATCAGCGCGGCCACGCCGGTGAGCCCGTTGGCCGCCATGGCTTCGCTGAGGCGCCCCTGCAGGCGCTCGATCGCCAGGCTCGCCGGGATTTGCCCGACGAACCGCCCGGCGTCGGAGAACCCGGTCTGGATCGCGACGCGTCCGCGTGCGCGCGCGTAGCGCTGGTATTCGGGCTCGGCGAGCAGCGCGTCGAGGAAGCGGCCGCCGTGTTCGAGCGCGGTCTCGGTCTCGAACAGCGGCGAGACATCGACCTTGTTCGCGATTCCGAACAGGTGCGCGAAGTAAAGCGCTGCCAGCACCGTTGTAGGCTGCTCGCACTCGGCGATGAGCATGCGGATAGGCGCGTCGGCATCGATGTGACGCAGGATCTGCGCCATCGCGAGGAACTGGCGGATCGCGGTCGAGCTTTCGATCGCGAGCGCCCCGAAGTTGATCTCGAGCGGGCGCACCTGCTCCAGCATCTCGCGCAAGGTGGCGATCGCGCCGCGGCTGGCGAGATCGATCCGCTCGTCGTCCGGCAAGCGGCGGCGGATGGCGTTGTGGAGCTGGCTGGCGTTCACCCGGAAGTGAATCCAGCCCATGCCGAGCCCGTCGGCGCGCAGCGCCGCTGCCAGCGTGCGCAGGGCGACCGCATCGGGCGAATGCGCCGCCTCCTCCTCGAGCCGTGCGATCAGCGGAGCCAGCGTGAGCAGCTTGCCGGGATCGTCGGCGGTCAACCGGTTGGCCGCCGCCGACAGCGCCGCGGGATCGGTAAAATCTCCGCTGAAGTCGCCGGCGCGCGCGGCGGTGTAGGCATGGGCCGCGCGCAGCGTGGCGAGCAGGTCGTGCGCCGGGTCGATCGCCGCAAGGGCGGCGACGTAGCGTTCCAGGCGCTCCGCCTTCTCTGCCAGGCGGAAGGCGATCGAGGTGTGCCACCCGATGTCGGTGCGGCCGTCCATGTCGTAGCCGACCCAGCTGGCGAAGCGGAAGGGCAGCGGATCGAGCTCGCACCAGCGGTTCGGCCACCGGCTACGCGCGGTTTCGAGCACCTGGGCGACGATCCGGTCGCGGGCGTCATGGGCATTCGCGATCGCCTGCATCGCGCGCGCGTGCTCATAGTCGAGCGTGACCGCCGGGCGCTCCTGCGAAGCGGTGCAGGCGCCCGTTCCGATCGGCTCGTCGGCCGCAGCAGCGCCGGCGACCGCCTCCGATTGCACGGGGGTGAGCAGGAATGTCGGGTGCGCGGTGAAGACCGCGTGCAGCTGCGGCTGTGACCACTGCGCGCAGAAGGCGCCGAAATCGCCCTCCTCGAGGCAGCGAGCCAGCGCCTCCCCGTTCGCCGATTCCCGCACCGGCGCGACCAGCGCGCGCAAGTGACGCGCCCGGCTCTGCAGCGCGTCGCATTCGAGCTCGGCGACCAGCGCCTCGACGTCGGCGAGCCCGATCTCGCCGCTTTCGAGCTGCCGCGAGAGGTCGAGCGAGAGCTGGAACACGGGATTAAACAGCGGCGTCTCGCGCGTGCGCAAGTGCAGCTCGCCGAGCCGCGCGACGAGGTCAGCCACCCCCCTCACCGGAGCGCCGCCGCGCGGCGGGCGAGCGCCGCGACCTGCGCTGTGTCGGGTGCGCCCTTGGGACTGACCCAGCTGCCGCCGACGCACAGCACCGGATCGAACGCGAGCCACTCGGCGGCGTTCTCCGGCCCGATCCCGCCGGTGGGACAGAAGCGGCATTGGCCGAACGGCGCAGCCAGCGCCTTGAGCGCGGGCAATCCGC
>JBQCFR010000310.1:0-7076 GCA_051958885.1 Tsuneonella sp. | reverse complement strand
CGTCAGCCGGGCTGCCGTAGCACAGGTGGTAGCCGAGCTCGATCGTCGCCGGCACGCCGTCACCGATCGCGATCAGCTCAGCGATCGTTTCCTTCCGGAAATCGACCGGCCCCGGCTCGTAATAGCCCTCCCAGGCAATGACCTCCTGGCAGACGTCCCATTGCAGCGCGATGCGCTCGTTTGGCAGGGCCTGCGCGACCCAGTTGATGATCGTCTGTGCGGTCGGCTCGAACTCACGCGCGAGCTCCTCAGGCGTACGTCCGGACTTCACCAGCTCGACCATCTGGGCCCGGAAGTCCGCAGGATATGGCATGCGATGTCTGCCCATTTCGACACCTCCATCTCATCAAAAGCATAGGTGTCCGTTTTTGCGGGTCAATCTCAGGGCCGAACGCGGGAGACTTGTCGACCGCGCTGCATGCGAGCGAGATACTCGATGCGATGGATGCGGCGCCTACAAACGTTGGGGCGAATTCCAGCGCGACGGCGCATCTGAAGGCCGCGCAGTGGCTCACGCAGCAGCTAGCGGGTGTTTCGCCCACGAGCGATTTGTACCGGCAGGTGATGGGCGACCCGCGAACAGCGGTGCTCGAGAACGCGGCCTTCGGCGATATCACCGGCGCGCAGGGTAGCGACACACGCGCGACGCTGAACGCGGAGGGCGCTGCGCTATCGGGCTATCGCAATACGGTGCTGTTCCCGGCGCTGGTTCACGACACGCTTGGATCGTCCACCACGCAGCACACCCTCCAAGCGGTCGGCGCGCCGGAGAATCTGAACGATATTGCGAACGTGCTCGATCCGCTTGCTCAGACGTCGCCGGAACTCGCGCAGGCATTGTTTACGCAAATGCAGGGCAACATCGAGGCGTTGATCGGCAAAGGTCCCGAGGTGATCGCGCAGGTTGCCCCGTCGGGTCCGTTGCCGGGCGGTGACGCTTACTATGCACCGCTCGCCCGCATCATCGACGATGCAGGCGGGCCGAAGAGCACGGCGACCCAGCCGGTGGTGGACGCGCTGCGCAAGCAGTTGCAGCATCAGCAGGCGCAGATCGACGAGGGGGGCACGGAGGCGCTAGACAGTACCTTCCAGCCGCTCGCGTCGCCGCCTGCGCCGGGGTCCCACCATTCGACCGCTGTCTACCAGGCGCTCATCGACGAGGCGCCTTCAAGCGAACTCGCGAAGACGCTCGAAAAATACACGAGACTCAAGCCTCAATCGGAATCGGCGGCGGCGTCGGTGTCGCCGGCCGATGCAAGCGCGCTCGCGCAGGCAGAGACAGCGCTCGAGGGACACCTGGGCGGGGGACCGGTGAATGCGGACACGCTGCAAGCGGCGCTTGCCGCTGCCATGGGGGACAAGGGCGACGACGGTAAGCTCGTGAACGCGAACATCGGCGGCACGACTTGGGCGCAAGCGGCGATCGTCGCGCAGCTGCGGGCAGATGGGCAAACGAACGCGGGCAGCGACGCACAGGCGCAGCAGGGGGATGCGATCGAACGGGCTTCGGCGGAGCTTTCGGGCGACCAGCTGTTCGACGCGGATACGCTCGATGCGGCCACGAGTGCACTCAAGGGCGGCAAGCTAGCGGACGGTACCGTGCCCTTGACACAGCAGCAGCTGCCATCGGCGTCGGGAGGGAGCGCGGCGGACTACATGGGCTCGCTCGTCAGCGAAGGCGTGACGATGCCCGAAGCGATCGCGCTCACGCGTGCGTGGCTTGGCGGCAGATCGGCTTCCGAGCCTGCGTTGGTGCAGGCTGCATTGGAGGTGAGTGCCGAGCAGCCGGACATCATGCAGCAGTTCTACGACGATTCGAGCAAGGACCCGATCAGGCTCGCCGCGCAGAAGCTGAAAGCGATGGACAAGACGTTGGGCGCCGGCGCGCCCGACGCAACGAACGTGCTCGATCCCAAGCTGATCGATCAGTTGGTCGACGGCACGCCGGCGGCCGACGGCAAGCCGGCGGTCCCCGGAATGGCGCAGGATATCAAGCCGGACTTGGCCGCGCTCGACGATGCGAACGGCAAGCCGGGGCTGATCTCGCAGGCGCAAAGCGCATACGACGCGTGGCAGAGTGCACAGGCCAAGGCAGACGCGAACCAAAACGACAGCAACGCACAGAGCGCCGCACGCACCGCATTGACGCGGTATCACGCGGCGCTGTCGGCCGCGCTGAATGCCGCGGCCGGGCGCAAACCGGGAGACGACGCGTCGTGGCAGGCTGACGATTCGAACATCGACACGCTGTGGAAGGCCCGGCTTCAACTGCAGAAGATGGCGCTCGCACCGCAAATGCAGGCCGCGCAGGATGCGGGGGACGATGCTCCGGAGTCCCAGGCCCTCGATGCCGCTCTCCAACAATGGCAAACCGGATTCGACGCGCTGCGGGTCATCGCTCGGGCGCGAGCGAATCAACAGCAGGCGCAGGCTCAGGCCGGCGGCGATGCGGGCGCGGGCAGCCTGGGCGCGGCGAAAAGCCTGGCGCAGCTCGATGGGCTTCCAACGGACGACCCGCTGTATCGGCAGGTGATGGGCGATGAATTCGTCGCGACCGTGAAGGGCTCGGCGCTCGCGAGCATCACGGGCGAGGCTCAGCCGTTCATGCCGTGCGCAAGCGGGGACGACGCGGCGGCGCTGAAGGCGCGCTTCCATGGCGAAGCCACGAGGCTGCAGCAGTACCAGTCGACGGCGATATACGCGCAGCTGATGGACGACGTGGCGAGCGATCCCGCCACGCAGCAATTGTTCTCGAGGATCCGCGACGAGGTGCAGTGGCGCAAGAACGATTCGGACAAGCTGGCGACGCTCGCCGACGTTCTAGAGGGCAGCGGCAGCACGGACTTGTCCGCGCGATTCGTGCATCAGATGTTCGCCACGGGCGGGGCGAAGCCGGGCTTCTCGCCCGACCAGTTGGTTGCGTGGACGCGCAACGCGAACGACTTGAAGCAAATCGCGCGCATCTATCAAGCGGCGGGCGCCGCGCAGAATCAGGACATGACCGATTTGCGCCACGCGCTCGAGACGATGGTGACGAGCGGCGACCCGAAGTTCGGCGGTACGAGCGGCAGTTCGGGACTCAATAAGCGGACGGTGAACGGCAAGACCGGCGTGCGCGTATGGGGCGAGGACCTGGGCTTCGGCGATCTTCAGAAGCACTACGTCCAGATGCAACTCGCGCAGGACATGTTGGACGATGACGCGACGAATGCGCTCGGCAGGGAGATCGCGCGCGAGACCGGGTACAAAGACGAAGGCAAGCCGGCTGCTGGCGTAAGCGCGAGCGCGCCGGGCGAGTCGGCTTTGACCAGCGACGCGGAGTACTCCCAGGGCGCGAGCGTGGCGGTGAGCACGGGCGGCAACCTGGTAGGCCTGCAATTGTCGGACGGAATGCAGACCTTCAGCAGCGACGACGCACTGCTCAACGCATCGGGTGCGGCCTACGGATTGACGGTGGCTCATACGCCGACGACGCTCGCCGAGGAGCAAGCGCTGTCCGACGGCACTTTCGCGCTATATGACCCGAATCAGACCGTGTTCGATGCGAGCGGTCGCAAGACGACGCTGGGCCAAGTGGTCGCGAGCCTGAAGCACGGTTCGGGCGCCGACACGGCGAGCGCATTGACGCCGGTGACGATGGGATCGCTGTCCGGAGAATGGTGGAACACGCGCACGCCGGGCAAGGACCAGCAGGGAACGTCGTTCACGTTGCTCGAGGGCATTTCGGCGGGGGGCGACTTGATCGATGTGGGGCCTGCCGATCCGACGGCGCGTCAGGGATATGCGCGCTGGCAGTCGCATACCGGTTTCGCGAAGGGCTTCATGACGGTGCAGCCCCACTGGGTCGTCAATGCGCAGGGCGAGGATCTGACGGACTCGGCGTATTTCACGAGCTATAAGCCCGACATGAGCTGGTGGGAGCGTTGGGGTTCGGTGGTGCAGATCGCGGGGACCGTGGCGGCGGGAATTCTCACGGTGGCGGCGCCGGAGGCCGCGCCGCTCTGGCTCGCGCTGGCGGCGGACGGCGCCGACGCGTACTTCGCGGCAACCGCGGCGATGGGAACGATGCGTGCGCTGCAGCGGCTTTCCAAGGCTCAAGGAGCGGACGATTGGGTGAACTGGTTGAACCTGGCGGCGAACATGTCCGGCGCAGCGGCGAGCGGGCTTGGGGCGATCTCGCGGGCGGCCGCGATCGGCGACCGGGTGGGCTCGCGGGCGAGTGCGTACGCGGACGTGGCGCGGGTGACGAGCGAGACGGATCCCGCACTGGCCGGCGCCGGCGCGACGCGGGTGACGACGGCCTTCTCTGGGACGATGCCGGCGTGGCGAGACGCCGCGCTCCTGAAGCTGCTGGGCAAGGCGGCGCTCGTGACCAACGGCGTATCGATGGGGCAGCAAACCGAGGCGCTGGTGCAGGCGGCGCTGGAGGGCAAGCCCATCTCGGCGCAGGACTGGCTCGGCCTCGCGAGTTCGACTGCGTTGAGCCTCGTGGGCGTTGGGGTAGGGCGCGCGCGTGGGAACGGCGACGATGAGGCGTCTCTGTCTGCGCCGGCGGTAGACGATGTATCGCCGCCGGCCGCGTCGGCGCCATCCGGCGGGCAGCCCTTGCGCTATCAGATTCCCGGGGACACCAAGGCGAATTCCGCCGAACTGGCGGCATTGCTGTCGGTGTTGCTGCGCTCGGAAGCCAACATCGACGGAGTGACTTACGTCGTGTATCAATCGCCTCTCTACGATCCGGCGGAAACCGGTTTGGTCGATGCGCGAGAAGGCGATCCGGCTACCGATTACAGACTTGCCCTCGACGATGCACTCCCGCCCGCGCGCTATGACACGATCGACGCGGCGCGCCTTGTCGCCGGGGAGTCGTACGGTATCGCGATTGTCGATAGCCGCGCGTTGGGCGTGGCCGGTTCAGTGCCTCCGGAAGCGGTGATTGCTACGATCGGGCCAGAAGGCGTGCTATCGCTGGAAGGAAAGAAGATCGACATCAATCCGCGCTACAGGCCACCGAACGGCTCGTATCCAGGCTATGCGTATCCGCGACATGGACGCGCGAGTACACGCCCACCCATCGAGATCGATGAAGCGACGGGCGGTTGGCTGCCGCCCGCCGACTTGTACCGCGCCCGGGTCATGAGCGAGTTCATCGCCGGCCTGCTGAATAGCGGCGGCCGGCTTGCCGGAAAGCGCTATGCGGTTTATGGCGCGAACGGCAATCGCGATACGGTGAACTCGCCTGCCGGGCAGGCGACCGACGTCGAATTCTTCGATGACCTCGACATGCTCGTGCCTGTGGCGGGCGCGGCGCCGCAAAGACTGCCGGAAGGCGGGCGCACCGGCGGGGTGAATGAAGCGCAGCCGGCGCCCACCGTCGCGATCGTCGACGATTCGGGCAGCGTTGTTGCGACCCTGCTCCGCGATGACGTGAGGAACGAATGGGTGGCGCGCTTTAATAACAGCTATGTTGGCAAGGTCCCGGTCGCGTACCCCGATGGATTCGTACCCGGACAGCTGATCCGTGGCGTGAACGGCGAACGGATCGACACGATCAACGCGCCGGCTTTCGATGGCGGGACACAGCTCGCCAGCTTTCCGCGGCGCGAGCCCGATCTCGCGCTCTACAACTTCGGCAAGGATTTTCCGGAAAACCGGCTCCTTGGCGGGGGCAAATCCGGTAAACCGAAGCCGCTGCTCGTTCCGGCGCCGCCGGGCTATTTCATCGTTTTGCAGCATGCCGGTACGAGGGGGTTCATCAACCGCATGGGAGCGCCCGTGTCTTCCGATCAAGTGGCGGCTGAGATCATCGGCGCCGGATGGGACGGCAGGCAGCCGATCCTGTTCTACTCGTGTGGACCGGGCGCGCAGATCGACAAATACGGCATCAATATAGTCGATGACCTTGGCGACCAGTCGGCCGACGAAGGAACAGTCGCCCGTAGCGTCGTCGAGAATTTGCTGCTGCAGGGGTATGTGCCGAGGCGGGCCCCGGTCGCTCAGGAGGTCATCGACGCCTTGAAGACTCTGTATCCCGTGATGCGCGGGGAGAAGATCGACCCAAGCGTTCATGTGATCGCAGCGAACAGTCCCATCGAGTCCATCTTGTCGTTCCGCTATGAGCAACTGGGAGGCTATACGATGGATGTGCGCGTCGTGCCGGAGAGCGAATGGGGCAACGGCGCGGAAATGTCGAGCTGGCTCGCGGACAAGACGTTGATAGTCGGTGCAAAAGACCTGCGCTTCTCGGTCTTTTATCCCTCGCTGGAGATCTTCAAGGAGTAGGCGCGGCGAGTTCGCGACTCGTTCCCGCGCATCAAGGCCGGCGTTTGCCGTGTCCACCCGCGGGTTTGCCGGCCGGCGTACGCGAACCCGCTGATGGTTTGCTGGCCGGCTTGCTGCGCGGCTTTTGCGTGCTGAATGGACTGCCGCTGGACGAGCTTGCGCCTTTGCCTGCGGTCACCGCGCGCTGCGCCGCAGGCTTGCGTTTGTTTTCGCCGCTTTTTTGCTGCGGTTTTTTGCCGAGGACCGGCATCGCGGCGGGCGAGGCATGCGGCACTTTGGACTTCTTGGGCTTTTTGGGCTTCTTGATGATTTGACCGGTCGCGCTGGTTTCCGGAACGCGGTGGTCTGCTTCAAAACCCGACTCTTCTTTGCGCGGCAGCGTTTGCCGGATCAGCGCTTCGATCGCGGCTAGTTGAGGGGCTTCGTCGGCACACACGAGGGACACCGCCACGCCCCTGGCGCCCGCGCGGCCGGTACGCCCGATACGGTGCACATAGTCTTGCGCCACGATCGGCAAGTCAACGTTGATGACCAGCGGCAGGTCGTCGATATCCAGCCCGCGCGCGGCCACATCGGTGGCGACCAACATATTGACTTGGCCGCTCTTGAAGCGCTCCAGCGCGCGAAGTCGCGCGGGTTGCGGCTTGTCGCCATGGATGGTGTCGACCGCATAGCCCGCTTCATCCAGCAAGGCTGCGAGATACTCGACGCCGTTGCGGGTTTTGACGAACACCAGTGCGTGCTCCCAACGATTCTGCGCGACAAGGTGCATGAAGAGGTCAGGCTTATTCTTT
>JBQCFR010000309.1:0-5943 GCA_051958885.1 Tsuneonella sp. | reverse complement strand
AGTAACCGAGATACATCGGGTGGCGGACCAGGCGGTACGGACCGCCCTGCTTGACCCCGCGGTTGGCGGCGACGAGCCCGAAGCTGCGGTTGAGCGCGAGCTTGGCGGCAACGCTGACGAGCAGCCCCGCGACCATCAGCGGCGCCGTGAGCGCGTCCGGCGCAAGCGCGACATCGGTCGGGCGAATGAGCAACGGCAGCGCCGTGCCGATGAACGCGACGGCCAGTGGATAGGGCGCAGTCGCCATCGCCCCGGGCCTGCGGATGAGGATAAACGCGACCACCAGCCCTTCCGCCAGCGCGATCAGGATGCCGAGCGGGTGCGACGGCAGGCTCTTGAAAATGGCGAGCATGAACGGCGCCGCCAGCAGCAGCATGAACACGCGCTCGGCGAAGTCGTAGACCAGAGCCCTGGTGATCATGTGCCTCTCCTGAAGCGAAACGGTTCGACGATGTGTGCGGTGAACGATTCGGCGAGCCGGTCGTCGAGCCCGTAGGCAGTCGGAAACTCCGCCGTGCCGATCTCGGTGCCAAACAGCCAGTCCCACACGCGCAACTGACCGCCAAAGTTCTTGTCGTAAGCCTCGGGGAAGTTCGCGTGATGCCAATGGTGGAACTGCGGCGTTGTCAGCACTTTGCCGAGCGGCCCGAGCGAGATGCGGACATTGGAATGCAGATAGATCGCGTGCCACTGGTAGATCAGCCCGTAGGCGAGCACCGCCAGCGGCGAGAACCCGAGCAGCAGCGAGGGAAGCGCGATGATCGTCGCGTTGGTGATCTGGTCGATCGGGTGCACCCGGAACGCCGCCAGCCAGTCGAGATGTTCGCTGCTGTGGTGAATCTTGTGGAACTGCCACAGCGCCGGCACCGCGTGGAACAGCCGGTGAGCGAGCCAGAACGCGAGATCGGACAGCAGCAGCAGCGCAATGACCTGAGCCCACAGCGGCAGCGCGGCGGCATCAGCCCAGGTGCCGCACAGCGAGACGAGCCCCGTCAGCGCGAGCGCCGTGCCCAGCCTGATCGCATAGCCGCCAACGAGCGCATGGAGCAGGTCGGTCCGGTACCGGCGCCACGAGAACTGCGGACGCTGGCGCGCGGGCACGAGCAGCTCGAGCGGCGCGAACACGCACGCAAAGATCGCGACCATGGTCAGCGGCGCGAGAGTCATACCCTCGCCTGCTCCACTGCCAACCCGCTCGCTCGCCTGCGCATGCCGTCTGTTTTCCGCGTGGCGCGGCGAACGGCCGCGCACTCCTGGAACGCGGTCCACGATTAGCGTTAACATTCCGATAATCGCCGCTCCGCCGCATCGCCAAGTCGGCGGCACGGGTGCGCAATTCAGGCTGCGGTATTGGCGAATTGCCGGAGAGTGGATGCCCCGCGAGGATTCGAACCTCGATTGACGGAGTCAGAGTCCGTAGTCTTACCTTTAGACGACGGGGCACCACGCGCGCGGCCTCTCGGCCCGCGGGAGTGGCGCATCTAGTTTCGCCCGCGCGCTTGGTCAAGCGGGCTGTCCCCCCGCTCGCTCGGCGCACCCTTGCCGGCCGGGCGCCGCGCCGCTACCATCGTTCGCAGGTCCCCGCGGCACATCTGCGGGAGGAAGTGAAAGCAGTCGAGAAATGGCGGACGTCTCTCCGCCGGACAAGCAATTCAAGGGTGGTCGCAAGAGGGACAAACGGTCCGGCAAAGTAGCCGATTTTCGCTACAAGCGTCCCTCGGAACCCCGACGAAACGATTCCCGCGAGCGGGCAGGCCCGAACCATGGCGGCCAGCCTGGCGATGGCGTTTCCGCGCTCACGGAATCCCTGCCGTTCGGCGCCGACAAGCGACAGGCTTATGCCGCGCTCGATCTCGGCACCAACAACTGCCGACTGCTGATCGCCCGCCCCTCGGGCGAGAACTTCACCGTCATCGACGCCTTCAGCCGAGTCGTTCGCCTGGGCGAAGACCTCGCCAGGACCGGCGAGCTGAGCGAGGCGGCAATGGACCGCGCCCTCAGCCCGCAGCAGGTCTGCGCGGAGAAGCTGCGCCGCCGCAAGGTCCATCTGGCCCGTTCGGTCGCCACCGAGGCTTGTCGCCGGGCATCGAATGGAGCGGCCTTCATCGAGCGGGTGCGCGCCGAGACTGGCATCGTGCTCGACATCATTTCCGCGCAGGAGGAGGCGCGGCTGGCAGTGCTCGGCTGCCATATCCTGCTCGAAGGCGGCGAAGGCCCGGCGGTGATCTTCGACATCGGTGGAGGCTCGACCGAGCTCGTCCTGGTCGAACCGGGCGGCGCGGTGCCGCGGATCGTCGACTGGCAGAGCGTGCCGTGGGGCGTGGTCTCGCTGACCGATACTGTCGGCCGCAGCGAAGGCGAAGAGGCGGCGCGCCTCGGGCGGTACGGCGACATGCGGCGGCTGGTGAGCGAGAGCTTCGCGCCCTTCGCCGAGCGGATCGCGCCGTATGCCCAAAGCGCCGGGGAAATCCGCCTGCTCGGAACCAGCGGGACGGTCACGACGCTGGCGAGCGTCCACCTCGAGCTGCCGCAATACGACCGGCGCGCGGTCGATGGATTGATCGTGCCCTCCTCCGCGATGCGCGAGATCAGCGCGCGGTTGTCGCGGATGACGCCCGACGAGCGGCGCACGCTGCCGTGCATCGGCCACGACCGCGCGGACCTGGTGGTGGCGGGTTGCGCAATCCTGGAATCGATCCTCGACCTCTGGCCCGCCGAGCGGCTGGGGGTGGCCGACCGCGGAATTCGCGAAGGGATTCTGCGTAGCCTGATGGCCTCGGACAGCTCAGCCGCCGCTGGACGGCGCGCGCCGATGCCGCGGGAGCGCACCGGGTGAGCAGGTCGGGCCGCGACCCGGTCAAGCGGGTCAAGACCGCGCGCGGGCGCACCGCCTCGTCCAACCGCTGGCTCTCGCGCCAGCTAAACGATCCCTACGTCAGGCAGGCCAAGGCGGAAGGATACCGCAGCCGGGCCGCCTACAAGCTGATCGAGCTCGACGAGAAGTACGCGCTGCTGCGCGGAGTCCAACGCGTTGTCGATCTTGGTGTCGCACCCGGCGGCTGGACCCAGGTGGCGCGCAAGCTCGCGCCGAAAGCGGCAGTCGTCGGCATCGATCTCCTGCCGACCGAGCCGATCGACGGCGCCGAATTGTTGCAGATGGACTTCATGGCCGACGCGGCGCCCGCGGCGCTGACCGCCGCGCTCGGCGGACCCGCGGATCTCGTCCTGTCGGACATGGCCGCCAACACCGTGGGACACAAGCAGACCGATCACTTGCGCACGATGGGTCTCGTCGAAGCGGCCGCGTGGTTCGCTGTCGACGTGCTCGCACCCGGCGGCGCGTTCGTCGCCAAGGTCCTCGCTGGAGGCACCGACAGCGAGTTGCTGACGCTGCTCAAGCAGCACTTCCGCACCGTGAAGCACGCCAAGCCGCCCGCGAGCCGCAAGGGCTCGAGCGAGTGGTACGGGATTGCGCAAGGCTTCAAGGGCCGCTGACCCGCGAGGGTGAGCGGCGGACGCGGGTCTCAGTCGGTGGTAGAGGTCTTGCCGCCCTGCCCCGCCTTGGCGTCGGCGCCGGCCGTGGCGCCGGCAGCAGGCGCACCGGCCGTACCGGTGTCGGCGGCTGCACCCTTCGCCGCGGCATCGGCTGCCTTGTCCCCGGCTGCCGCAGCCGCCGGAGCGGCCTCGGGAGTCGGCAGCGGCGGACCGCCGCCGAGCGACTTGAGGTACAGGATGATGTTCGCGCGGTCCTGGCCGTTCGAGAGGCCGGCAAAGCTCATCTTGGTGCCCGGGGCGAACGCCTTGGGGCTGGTGAGCCAGGCGTCGAGGTTCTCGTACGTCCAGGTGCCGCCCTTGCCCGACAGCGCGCTCGAGAACGCGAAACCGGCCTTGCCCTTGCCAATCGGCTCACCGACGGTGCCATAGAGGTCCGGACCGGTCTTGGCGCCTTCGCCTTCCTTGAAGTTGTGGCAGGTGCCGCAGCGCCCCTGCGCGGCCTTCTCGCCTGCCGCCGCATCGCCCGTGGCGAGCCGTTCGGCGAGGCTCGGCCCCTTGGCCGCGCCCGCGTCTCCTTCTTCGACGACGCCTTCGATGGGGTAACCCATCTTCTCCGGACGCTCCGCCTTGTCGGCGAGGAAATAGTGCGAGCTGACGCTGCCGAGGCCGAGTGCGACAATGCCGGAGAAGAGCACCCAGCCGGCAGTGGTGTTGAAACGATCGTCCATGCGTCGAAAACCCGCGGTGAAGCTGTTATTGAACCCTGTTTGCGACGGCGCTCTAGTAAGCCCCGCCCGCGCGCGCAAGGGTGGATGAGGCTTGTCGGAGGATTGCCCCGCAGTTAGGCGCACCGCGGTGACTCACAGCTTCCCCGCACCCGCGCTCGCGATGGTCGAAACGATGCAGGCCGCCGCCGCCGCCGACCCGGCGCGGGCGATTGCGTGGCAGGGCTCGCCGGGGGCCAACTCGCACCGTGCCGCGATCGAGATGGCGCCCGGCTGCCTGCCGCTGCCCTGTTTCAGTTTCGAGGACGCGATCGAGGCGGTGAAGAGCGGCCGGGCGGGAGCGGCGGCGATCCCGGTGGAGAACAGCCAGCACGGCCGCGTGGCGGACATCCACTTCCTGCTGCCGGAGAGCGGCCTCAAGATCGTCGGCGAGCATTTCCTGCGGATCAATCATGCGCTGATGGCCACCGGGCCCGGTCCGTTCGCCGCCGCCTACAGCCACCCCCAGGCGCTCGGGCAGAGCCGCAGGTTCCTGCGCGAGCGGGGCATCGTGCCGATCGGCCATTCGGACACCGCGGGCGCGGCGGCGTTCGTGGCCGAGCGGCAGGATCCGATGATCGCCGCGATCGCTCCGCCGCTCGCGGCCGAGCTCTACGGGCTCGATATCGTCGAGCGCGACGTCGAGGATTCGCCTGACAATACAACGCGTTTCCTGCTGCTCGCGCGCGATGCGATCGATCCGGCGACGCTCGCCGGACAGCCGGCGATGACGACGTTCGTGTTCGAGGTGAAGAACGTGCCGGCGGCGCTCTACAAGGCGCTCGGATGTTTCGCCACCAACGGGGTGAACATGACCAAGCTCGAAAGCTACCAGCAGGGCGCGAGCTTCGCGGCGACGATGTTCTACGCCGATATCGTCGGTGCTCCCGGCGACAGGGGCGTCAATGAAGCGCTTGATGAGCTCGCGTTTCATGCGAAACACCTGAGGATGCTCGGCTCCTACCGCCAGGCGCGCCCACGCGGCTAGCGCCGGCCGCGATTGCGCGCTCCGCCGGGCACGGTCGGGCAGCGGAAGGCGGACATGTTCAGCGCGAACCCGTCCGCCCGCCGCGCGCGTCACCTCATCTTCATTTCCTGCAGCAGCATCGTGCCGCCGACGTGGCGGAACTTGGCGCGATCGCCTGAGGCGGCCTGCATCTGCGCGTCGGTCATCTTGACCTGGTCGCGGATCATCGCCGCGCGCCGCTCACCCTCGGCCCCGTCGGGCAGGTTCTTGTAGCGGCGGATCAGGTACAGGTCTGGCTCGCCCTGGCGCTTGTAGACGTTGGCGAGCACTTCCCAGCTCGTCTCCCACCCCTGCTTGACCGCGAAGTCCTCCTGCGCCTTGTAATAGCCGCTGAGGAAATTCTCGTAGTCGAGCGCGTGCCCGTCATCGACGGTGATGCCCGTCACCTCGACGTAGTCGCCTCCCTTGAACGGCGAATTCTGCGCCGCCGCCATCTGCGGCATCGCGAACGCGAGCGCCGCCGCGCCGAGCGCGGCCAATCCCAGTGTCTTCATCGCGTGTTCTCCCAAGGTCGTCGCGGCAGTCCGCCCCGATCGTCGTCGCCGTGGAGTCGGGCGACCCAACCCGCTGGCCCCCCGGCCGGCCCCCACACGCCCGTTGATTAACCATAATTTTTGAAGGAGTCGAATCGGAAAGTTGCCAAGCATCGCTGGCAGG
>JBQCFR010000308.1:0-17048 GCA_051958885.1 Tsuneonella sp. | reverse complement strand
CGTGTTCCGGATGTAGCGGCGCGGCCGTCGCAACCACCCGGGTTGCGGCGGCCGGCGAGTGTCTATCGCATCAACTGACCGCGGATCGCGCCGTTGGGGTACTCCGCGGTGTGGACGTTGACGTAGAAGTCCTGCGGATGGCCCTCGATCCGGTCCTGCGTCCACTCGCTGCCGTTCACGCAGCGGTGCCAGGCGCCCGCCGCGTTCCTCGTGAGCATGAGCACGACCGGACCGTTGACCCCGGCCGCGCCGTGGTGGATGTGCGCCGCGGTCGGGGTGCCGATCCCGGTCACGTCCTTGATCTCCCAGCAGACCTTGTTGAAGCCGTCCGAGATCGAGATCTCCGCCTTGCCCATGCCGTCGGGATCGCCGCCGCCGGGCTCGTTCGCGCCGAGCAGCGTGGCGTGATACGTGGGAGACGTGGCGTCGACCGCCTCTTCCTCCATCGTGGCGCAGCCGGCGAGCGCGAGCGCGCTGGCAAGACCGGCGATCACAAGTGTCTTGTTCATGACAAACCTCTCCTTGGGTCGCGAACCGCGCTTCCCGTGCCGGTCCGCTATCGCGGTAACGGACGAACCCGGCGAACGGGTCCCGATCGCTAAAGCGTGCGCGCCAGCCGCACGCTGGTCTTCTCGTAGCCCAGCCGCTCGTAGAACCGGTGCGCGTCGACGCGCTGGAGCTGGCTGGTGACTTCGACCATGTAGCAGCCGCCTTCGGCGAGCAGCCGCTCGGCCTCGCGCACCAGCCGCTCGCCGATCCGCCGGCCGCGCATCTCCGCCTCGACGACCATCATTGCGATCCGCCCGACGGGCGCGGGACGGTGCAGCACCCGCCTCGTCGAGGTGGTCAGGCAGCCGACCACGCGGGCATCCAGCACGGCCACCAGCGCGTGCTCGCCGGGCCCGAGCAGCGGGATCCGCGCCGCCACCTCGGCCGCGGTCACCTGATAGCCGAGCTGATCGATGAGCCGCGCAAGCGCCGCCGCATCGGCCGGCTCCGCCGCGCGGATGTGGAGATCGGGCTCCGTCACAGGGTCTTGATGGGGTAGCGGCGAATAGCGCTGTCCGCGGTCACTAACGTCAATTCGGCCGTTAGCGCATGAGCAATGAGCAGCCGATCGATTGGATCGCGATGGATGACGGGGAGCGAGCTAATGATGCGCCAACACTCGAAAGGCAGCTCGGCCGTCTCGAACCCGACGAGACCCTGCAGGCGATCGATCGATTCGCTAAGCGGAATGCGTCCGGTGCGCTGGAGGTGAGTCAATTCATAGGCGACCACGGGACTGACCACTATCGCATTGCCGGAGTCGCCCAATGCCACCCGCTGAGCAGCCGAGAGCCGACGATCATCGAGCACGATCCAGATGAGGATATGCGTGTCGATCAGCAGGCGCGTCATCCGAACTTGCGCTTGATCCGTTCCTCGTATTCCTCGTCGGTCATCGCCGGAGGAACGTCGAAGGCTTCCGGCGGATAGTCCTTGTACTTGTCCGCCAGGCAGCCGAACGCAGCCTTCCGCTTTGCTGCCCGTGCTTCCCGCTCGAGTGCGACGGCTTCCGGGCGAGGCACGAGCGTCGCGTAAGGCACGCCCGCCTTGTCCACCACGACCTCCTGGCCGCGCACCGCTGCGGCAAGAAGTTCCGAAAGACGGGTCTTCGCCTCGCCGATGTTCACATGGATCGTCATCGGTTGGCCAAGCTAGGTTGGCCAAGCAGCGGGGTCAAGCTCACTCCCACTCGATCGTGCCGGGCGGCTTCGAGGTATAGTCGTAGACGACGCGGTTGATGCCCTTCACCTCGTTGACAATGCGGGTCGCCACGTGGCCGAGGAACGCGGCGTCGAACGGATAGACGTCCGCCGTCATGCCGTCGGTGCTGGTCACCGCGCGCAAGCCGCAGACACTGTCGTATGTGCGATAGTCGCCCATCACGCCGACGGTCTTGACCGGCAGGAGCACCGCGAACGCCTGCCAGATCGCGTCGTAGAGGCCGGCCGCCCGGATTTCTTCCAGGTAGATCGCGTCGGCCTTGCGCAGGATATCGCAGCGTTCCTTGGTCACTTCGCCGGGAATGCGGATCGCGAGGCCGGGGCCGGGGAAAGGGTGGCGGCCGACGAACACTTCGGGCAGGCCGAGCTCGCGGCCGAGCGCGCGCACTTCGTCCTTGAACAGCTCGCGCAGAGGCTCGACGAGGCTCATGTTCATCCGTTCGGGCAAGCCGCCGACGTTGTGGTGGCTCTTGATCGTCACCGACGGGCCGCCGGTGAAGCTGACGCTCTCGATCACGTCGGGATAGAGCGTGCCCTGCGCAAGGAAATCCGCGCCGCCGATCTTGTTCGCCTCGGCCTCGAACAGGTCGATGAAGGCCTTGCCGATGAACTTGCGCTTCTTTTCCGGGTCGGTCTCGCCGGCGAGGCCGGAAAGGAACATCTCCTCCGCGTTCACGTGAACCAGCGGGATGTTGTAATGGTCGCGGAACAGGGTGACGACCTGTTCGGCCTCGTTCAGCCGCATCAGCCCGTGATCGACGAAAACGCAGGTGAGCTGGCTGCCGATCGCCTCGTGGATCAGCACCGCGGCGACCGCGCTGTCGACCCCGCCCGAGAGGCCGCAAATCACCCGCCCGCTGCCCACTTGGGCGCGGATTTCCTCGATCTTGGTCTTGCGGAATTCGGCCATCGTCCAGTCGCCGGCGAGGCCGCAGACATGGCGCACGAAGTTGGCGATCAGCCGCGCGCCGTCGGGGGTGTGGACGACCTCGGGATGGAACTGGGTGCCGTAGTACCGCCTCGCCTCGTCTGCGATCAGCGCAAACGGCGCGCCGTCGCTGGTGGCGACGATCTCGAACCCGGGGGCGAAACGGGTGACCTTGTCGCCGTGACTCATCCACACCTGATGCCGCTCGCCGACATGCCACAGCCCTTCGAACAGCTTGCAGTCCTGCGTGACGGTGAGGAACGCGCGGCCGAACTCGCCGCCTTCACCGGTCTCGTGGCCGGGCCGCACCTCGCCGCCGAGCTGGTGCGTCATCACCTGCTGGCCGTAGCAGATGCCGAGGATCGGCAGACCGCTGTCGAACAGCACCTGCGGCGCGCGCGGGCTGCCCTCTTCAGCCACTCCGGCGGGGCTGCCGGAGAGGATGATGCCCTTGGGCTTGAGGCGGTGGAACGCCTCCTCGGCGGTCGTGAACGGCGCGATCTCGGAATAGACCCCCGCCTCGCGCACCCGGCGGGCGATGAGCTGGGTCACCTGGCTGCCGAAATCCACGATGAGGATGGAATCGGGGAGATGCGCGTCGTCCATGCGCGCCGTTAGGCCAGCGCCCGCCGCGCTGTCCAGCGGGTGCGATTGCAGCGGCCCCGCCGCTCCTGTAATGCGCCCCGGCGGGAGGGCTGCCAATGCAGCAGCGGGCGAGCATCTGGTTCGTGTTCACGGTCGTGCTGATCGACAGGGTCGGTTTCGGCGTGGTGATGCCGGTGCTGCCGCAGCTGATCATGCACCTGGGGCGCATGCCGGTGGACAGCGCCGCGCTGTGGGCCGGATGGCTCGGCGCCGGTTACGCGGCGATGCAGTTCGTCTTCGCTCCGGTGATCGGCAATCTCTCGGACCGCTTCGGCCGCCGCCCGGTGCTGCTTGCCTGCCTGTTCGCGTTCGGCTGCGACTATCTGCTGCAGGGCCTCGCGCCCAACTTGTGGTGGCTGGTCGCCGGGCGCGTGGTCGCGGGGCTGACCGGCGCCAGCTACTCGGCAGCCTACGCGTATATCGCCGACGTGACGCCGCCGGAGAAGCGCGCGGCAAGCTTCGGGCTGATGGGCATGGCGTTCGGCTTCGGCTTCATCATCGGGCCGGCGCTCGGCGGTCTGCTCGGTACCTTCGGGCCGCGCGTGCCGTTCCTCGCCGCTGCCGGTCTCGCCTTCGCCAACGTGCTGTTCGGGTTCGTCCTGCTGCGCGAGAGCCTGCCATCGGAGCGTCGCCGCCCGTTCGAGCTGGCGCGCGCCAACGCGTTCGCCGCGATGAAGGCGCTGTCGCGGCAGAATCCGACGGTGCTGTGGTTCGTCGCCGCGATCGGCGTGTGGCAGCTGGCGCATACCGTATATCCGTCGATCTGGGCGTACTTCGCCACCGCCGCTTACGGCTGGGGGCCGGGCCGGATCGGGCTATCGCTGGCGGCGGTGGGCCTCGGCAGCGCGCTGGTTCAGGGCCTGCTGCTGCGCTGGCTGGTGCCGCGCATGAGCGAGGTGCGCGCCGCCGGGATCGGGGTCGCTGCGGTGGTCAGCGTGACGATGGTGTTCGCCTTCGTGCGCTCGGACCCTGTCATCTTCGCGGCGTTGGTGTTCAACGGCCTGCAAGGGCTGGTGATGCCGTCGATCCAGGGGCTCAACAGCAAGGCAATCGACGCGCGTAGCCAAGGCGAGCTGCAAGGCGCCACACAGGCGATCGGGAGTATCTCGATGATCGTGGGGCCCGTGCTCTATTCGCAAGTGTTCGCCCGTTTCACCGGTCCGGGCGCGGCGATTGCGTTTCCGGCAATGCCGCTGGTCGTATCCGCGGCGATCGCGCTCGGCGCGCTTGCACTCGTCTGGCGAGGCGCGCGGCAGCTCGAGTCCTAGTTGCCTATTTCGCAACACCACGCGCACTTTTCTCATTTGTGAAAAGCCGCGCGTAATATTATTTCGCCGCCACCGCCGACCCGCGGAGGTGTCCTCTCCCCTCCCCCCAAGCCCTTCGCGGGTCGGCAATCTGTTAGACAGGAGACGAGCCATGCGCTTCGCATCGCACATCCTGGCCTTCCTCGCCGCATCTGCGATCAGCGTGCTCACTTTGGGCGCCACGATCGCCTGACGCGCGAGGCCGAGAGCCAGTGGAGCGGCCGCCGATCATTCGGCGGCCGTTTTCGTCAGTCCGCGCCGCCCAGCGCCTCGGCCCGTTCGCGCAGCTCGGTCTTGAGCAGCTTGCCGATATGGCTGCGCGGCATCTCGTCGATCGCGTGGAGCGCCGCGAGGCGCTGAGTCTTGCCGAGCTTGCCGTTGGTCTCCGCCATGACCTCGGCCACCGCATCCTCGCCGTGTCCCGGCGCGAGCCGCACGAAGCCGACCGGCGTCTCGCCCCAGCGCCGGCTCGGCACGCCGACCACGGCAGCTTCGGCCACGCGCGGATCCTTCTCCAGCTCGGCCTCCAGATCGGAGGGGAAGATGTTGAATCCGCCCGAGATGATCATGTCCTTGGCGCGGCCGACGAGCTCGACGAAGCCGTCCTCGTCGATCCGCCCGATGTCGCCCATCCGCTGCCAGGTCTCGCCGGTTTCGGGATCGGTCCAGTAGCCTTCGCGCGTCTTGCCCGGCTGGTTCTTGTAGCCGCTCATCATCGTGCCCGAGCGGCCGATCAGGTTGCCAGGCGTGCCGGGAGGGACCGGCCGGTCCGCGTCGTCGAGCACCTTCAATTCGCTCCCCGGCGCCGGGCGGCCGACGGTGTGCAGCTTGTCCTGGAACTCGTGCGCCTGGAGCAGGCAGACGACCCCACCTTCGGTCATCGAGTAGATCTCGATTAGCCCGCCGGGCATCCGCCGCAGCACCTCGCGCTTGAGCTCGGCCGGGAACGGGGCCGAGGTGCAGTACTTCACCACCAGCGAGGAGAGATCGAACTGGTCGAAGCTCGGCTCGTCCATCAGCCGCTGGTACTGCACCGGCACCAGCATGGTGACGTTGGTACGGTCGGCCTGCGCGTGCTCGAGCCAGCGCCGGCAATCGAACTTGCCCATCACCCGCACCGTGCCGCCCGCGAGCAGCGGCGGAAGGAAGGCGACCATCGTGGTGTTCGAATAGAGCGGCGTGGAGGCGAGGCTGACCACGCTGCCCCCGCCCGACAGGAACGAAGCGGCAGTCGGCGCGAACGGGCGCCCGCGGATCAGGGGCGAATGGACGATGCCGTTGGGAATGCCGGTGGTGCCGCTCGAGGAGATGATGTTGAAGGGATCGGCCTTGTCGGGTGCAAACGGCGCCGCGCGCGTGCCGGCCGGGGCCATCCAGCCGGCAAGGTCCTCGTCGAGCACGACCCGCTCGAGCCCGGGCATGAACTCCTCGCCCAGTTCGGTGAGCTTGGCGCGGTCGATGAACAGGTGCTTCGCGCCGCTGTCCGCCGCCATGCCGGCGAGCTGCTGCGGGCTGGCGCTGGTGGTGAGCGGCGAGGCAACCCCGCCAGCGCGCACCGCGGCCAGGAACACCAGCGCGTATTCGATGCAGCTCGTGCCGAGGATCGCGACCGACTGCCCGCGCTCGAGCCCGCCCGCCTGCAGCCGCGCGGCAATTCGCTCGACCTCGTCGTTTAGCTCACGCCAATAGAGCGTCCGGCGGTCGTCGATCAGCGCCGGCGCGGCGCCCCGGAACGCCGCCCACTCGGCCAGCAGTTTCGGGAAGGAACCGAATTCACCCGCGAGTCGCGCGGTCAGGTCTGCAGTATTCATGGCGCGCGACCCTATCGCCGCGCGCCGCTGCCGCAAGAGCCCATGCACGCTACTTGCCGGGGTTGGCGAGCGCCTTGACCAGATCGAAGAGGTAGTCGCGCCCGGTATAGACCGACTTCACTTCCAGCCGTTCGTTGAGCCCGTGGACTCCGTTGCCGTCGGGATCGCCCCACGCGCCCGGTACGCCGTAAGTCGGGATGCCGACCGCCGACATGTAGAGCCCGTCGGTCGCGCCCGTGCTCATCGCCGGGATGACCGGCACGCCGGGGAAATACTTGGCGCTCAGCTTTTCCATCGGACCGACGATCTTCGGATCGAGCGGCGGCGACTTTGCCACTGGCTTGTCCTCGCGCGCGCGGCTGATTTCGACCTTGTCGTCCCCGATGATGTGCTTGAGCTCGTCCATGATCGCCACCGGATCGTGCCCGGGGAAGATGCGGCAATTGACATTGGCGGTGACCTTCTGGGGCAGCGCGTTCACCGCGTGCCCGCCTTCGATCATCGTCGCCACGCAGGTGGTGCGCAGCATCGAGTGGAGATACTTCTCGGTGTTGACGATCTTCTCCGCCTCCGCATCGGACGGGTTTTTAGCCAGCCGCGCCATCGCCGCGCCGATCTCGTCCGGCCGGGCCGCCCCGCCCTTGGCGAAGAACTGGCGGGTGGTGTCGTTGAACTCCATTGGGAACTCGTGATCGCGCACCTTGAGCAGCGCTTCGGACATCTCATAGATCGCGTTGTCGCGCACCGGGGCCGAGCTGTGCCCGCCCGGGTTGGTGGTAGTCAGCTTGTAGTCCTGGTAGAGCTTCTCGCCGACCTGGATCTGCTGCGCCACCAGGTGTCCCTTGCCATCGGTGTCGCCGCCGCCGCCTTCGTTGAGCGCGAACGCCGCGTCGATCAGGTCGCGCTTGTTGTTGGCGAGGTACTGCGCGCCGTTGAACGCGGTGTCGGTCTCCTCGCCGCAGGTTAGCGCCATCTTGATCGTGCGCTGCGGCTTGTAGTTCGCCTGCTTCATGCGGATCAGCGTGTCCGCCCAGGTCGCCGCCATGAACTTGTCGTCGGCGATGCCGCGCGCGTAGTAGTACCCGTTCTCCTCGACCAGCTTGAACGGATCGCGCACCCAGTCGGCCCGCTTGGCCGCGACGACGTCGATGTGCGCCAGCAGCAGCATCGGCTTGAGCGATTTCGACGTGCCCGGATAGACCGCGACGATGCCGCCGTCGTTCGGGTGCTCGGGGACCGAGAACTGGGTGATCTGATCGTCGGTGAAACCGGCCGCCTTGAGCCGGTCGGCGATCTGCGCGGCGGCCTTGGTGCAACTGCCGCTCGGCAGCGAGGTGTCGGTCTCGACGAGCTGCTTGTAGAGATCAAAGAACTGCTTTTGGTCGGGCCGCAGTTCGCCCATCTGGCCGGTGGGAACCTGCGCGCTGGCCGACGTCGCCATCATCGCCGCCGCGGCGAGCGCAAATACCGAGCTTTTCATCGAAATCTCCCCTGTCTCTAGCGAGGCTTTGAAGCACCATTCGCCTGTGGATGGAAGGGGCCGCAAAGCCTTTCGAAACGGGGGCTCGATGCCTATATGATGGTCATGGACGAGACCCCCGAATTGACGCCCGCAGCGGGCCCGAAGAAGAACGGCTACGGCGCCGAAAGCATCAAGGTGCTCAAGGGCCTCGATGCGGTGCGCAAGCGGCCCGGCATGTACATCGGCGACACCGACGACGGGTCGGGCCTGCACCACATGGTGTTCGAGGTCAGCGACAACGCGATCGACGAGGCGCTCGCGGGGCATTGCGATCTGGTGCCGATCGAGCTGAACCCCGACGGCTCCGTCAGCGTCGAGGACAACGGCCGCGGAATCCCGGTCGATATTCACCAGGGAGAGGGCGTCTCGGCGGCCGAGGTCATCATGACCCAGCTCCATGCCGGCGGGAAGTTCGAGAACACCAGCGACGACAATGCCTACAAGGTATCGGGCGGGCTTCACGGCGTGGGCGTGTCCGTGGTCAATGCGCTCAGCGAATGGCTCGAGCTCACCGTCTGGCGCGATGGCCAGGAATACTGGATGCGCTTCGAGCACGGCGACGCGGTCGCCCCGCTCAAGGTCGTCGGCCCGTCGCCGCGCACCCGCAATGGCACCCGCGTCACGTTCCTGCCGAGCACCGACACGTTCAAGAACGTCACCGAATTCGACTTCGAGAAGCTCGAGCACCGCTACCGTGAGCTCGCTTTTCTCAATTCGGGCGTGCGGATTCTGCTGCGCGATCTGCGCCACGAAGAGCCGGTCGAGCACGAGATGTTCTACGAAGGCGGCATCGCCGCGATCGTGAAGTACCTCGACCGCACCAAGCAGGCGCTGGTGCCCGAGCCGATCTCCGTCAGCGCGGAGAAGGAAGGCATCGGGATCGACGTCGCGCTAGAGTGGAACGACAGTTATTACGAGAACGTCCTCGCCTTCACCAACAACATCCCGCAGCGCGACGGCGGCACTCACCTCGCCGCGTTCCGTGCCGCGCTCACGCGCACGCTCAACGGCTATGCCGAGCGGTCGGGCCTGCTGAAGAAGGAAAAGGTCGGCCTCACGGGCGAGGACATGCGCGAAGGGCTGACCGCGATCGTCTCGGTCAAGCTGCCCGATCCCAAGTTCGGCAGCCAGACCAAGGACAAGCTGGTCAGCTCCGAAGTGCGCCAGCCGCTCGAATCGCTGATGGGCGAGAAGATGAGCGAGTGGCTGGAGGAAAACCCGGCCGACGCCAAGGCGATCGTCCAGAAGATCATCGACGCCGCCGCCGCGCGCGAGGCGGCGCGCAAGGCGCGCGAGATGAGCCGCAAGGGCGCGATGAGCATCGCCAGCCTGCCCGGTAAGCTCGCCGACTGCCAGGAGCGCGATCCGGCCAAGTCCGAGCTGTTCCTGGTCGAGGGTGACAGCGCCGGCGGATCGGCCAAGCAGGGCCGCGACCGCAAGACGCAGGCGATCCTGCCCTTGAAGGGCAAGATCCTCAACGTCGAGCGCGCGCGGCTCGACCGGGTGATCTCCTCAAAGGAAGTCGGCACGCTGATCCAGGCGATGGGCACCGGTATCCGCGAGGAGTTCAACCTCGACAAGCTGCGCTACCACAAGATCGTCATCATGACCGACGCGGACGTCGACGGCGCGCACATCCGCACGCTGCTGCTGACGTTCTTCCACCGCCAGATGCCCGAGGTGATCGAGGCGGGGCACCTGTTCATCGCCCAGCCGCCGCTGTTCAAGGTCAGCAAGGGCCGCAGCGAGGTCTACCTCAAGGACCAGGCGGCGCTCGACCGCTACCTGGTCGATACCGGGCTTCACGGCCGCGTGCTCGAGGCCGCCGGCGGCGCCCGCGGGGGCGAGGATCTGCGCGCGCTGGTCGAGGACGCGCTGCGCATCCGCAACATGCTCGGCGTCGTGCCGCGCAAGTACGATGCCGCGGTTATCGAGCAGATGGCGCTCGCCGGTGCGCTCGATCCGGCGCTCGACGACGCGCAGCGCGCGCAGGCGCTGAGCTATGCGGCCGAGCGGCTGCAGATGAGCGACGACGAGGCGCGCTGGTCGGCGAGCGTGAAGCCGAACGGCGCGGTGCACTTCGAACGCCTGTGGCGCGGGGTGACCGACGTCCATGAGATCGAGGGCAAGTTCCTCGTCAGCGCCGAAGCGCGCAAGCTGCACCGGCTCGCGGAGACCAATGCCGAGCTCTACGCTCGCCCCGCGCGGCTGGCGAAGGCCGGCGCTGCCGAGGCCGAGCCCGAGATCGAGGAAGACCTCGGCGAGACCGAGGGCGAGGATGCGCCGGTGGTCCGCGACGGCGGCATTACCCGCCCGACCGAGCTGCTTGACGCCGTGCTCGCCGCCGGGCGCAAGGGCCTGTCGATCGCGCGCTACAAGGGTCTCGGCGAGATGAACGCCGAACAGCTATGGGAAACCACGCTCGACCCCGACCACCGCATCCTGCTGCAGGTCAAGGTCGAGGACGCCGACGTGACCGACGAGATCTTCACCCGGCTGATGGGCGATATCGTCGAACCACGTCGCGAGTTCATCCAGGACAACGCCTTGAACGTCGCAAACCTCGACGTCTGACGTATGGGTGCGGCCGGCGATCGCTAGCCGCGCTGCGCCTGGCGGCTGACGGCGCCTTCGGGGGCGCCGGTTTCGTGCGCGAGCTCTTCGAACAGCGCTTCGTAGTGGATCATCGCCTGACGCAGGTCCTCCGTGCTCGCCTCGCCGCGGTCCTGCCGCAGGGCGATCTCGTGGCCGGCGCGGTAGTGCCGCGCGACATCCCCATGATCGACCGTCAGCGTTTCGAACCGCTCGTCGAAATCGGCGACCGGAAAGCCGCGTGCCGCCATCAGCGCGCTGAGCACGCGATCGGCGTCGAGCACCGCGGCGGCGGGATCGTCGACGAACAGGGTCTTGGCGCCCTTCCAGTCGGTGACGAAACGGTCGCGCTCGGCCGGGCCGAGCGGCCGCAGCTCGAGCTTGGCGACGCGTTCCTGCCGCTCGATCAGATCGGCCTCCGCCTTGCCGCGCGCGCCCTTGTCCTTGAGCGTGCGGTCGTATTCGGCGCCGAAGCGGTCACGCAGCGCTGCGGTGCGGCGCGAACGGTAGAGCCACCACAGCACCAGCGCGGCGACCAGCAGCAGGGCAAGAATGGCGATAATCGCGGTCTGGTTCAGTTCCATCGGAGCGATCCTTGCGCTGCGACCCTCGCCGCGTTGACTCCCCCTTCCAACGTCGGACATACCGCGCCGTTCCGAAGGCTCGCTCCACGATGCAGACCGAGATTCGGCTTGCCGCGGGCGAGTGAGGGGGTAGTTCGGCCGCCATGATCCGCCGCGCCATCGCCGCCATGTTCGCGCTCGCCCTCGCCGGGTGCGCGACACTTCCCCCTGCACCGGCGGCGAGTTCCGTGCCGGTCACCGTGCGCATCGTCGGCCTCAACGACTTCCATGGCAACCTCGAGCCGCTCGCGCGGCCGCTGTCGCTCAACACCGAGGGCGGCAAGCAGGAGGTCTACGCCGGCGGCGCGGCCTATCTCGCCACCGCGGTAAACACACTGCGCAGCCAGAACGCCGACAACTTGGTGATCGCGGCGGGCGACGTGATCGGGGCGAGCCCGCTGGTCTCCTCGCTGTTCCTCGACGAGCCCACCGTGGGCGTGATGAACCGCATCCACCTCGATTTCACCTCTGTCGGCAACCACGAGTTCGACCGCGGGTGGCAGGAACTGAAGCGCATCAGGTACGGCGGGTGCGAGAAGTATACGCTGCGCACGCCCTGCGCGGTCGAGGCCGGCTACAAGGGCACCGACTACCCGATCCTCGCCGCCAACGTGATCATGCCGGACGGCACCACGCTGTTCCCGGGCTACGGGATCAAACGCTTCGGCAGCGGCAAGGATGCGGTCGCGATCGGCGTCATCGGGCTGACGCTCAAGGGTACGGCCGATATCGTCTCGCCCAGCGGCATCGAGGGCATCACGTTCGCCGACGAGGCGAGCACGATCAACGCGCTCGTCCCCAAGCTCGAAGCCGAGGGCGTCGATGCGATCGTCGTCGCCATCCACCAAGGGCTGGTGCCCGAGAAGGACGCGAGCTTTACCGGCTGCGGCGCGATCGCGGGCGACCTCAAGGCGATCCTCGGGAGGCTCGACCCGCGTGTCGACATCGTAATCTCGGGCCACACGCACTACGCCTATATCTGCAACTACGGCTCGGTCGATCCGAGCCGGCCGTTCACCGTCACCAGCGCCGGCTACGGCGGGCAGATGCTCACCGACATCGCGGTGACCGTCAATCCGTCGGAGCACAAGGTCACGCACATCAGCGCCAGGAACGTGCCGGTGCAGAGCGCCGGCGAAGGACGGACGGAGAATACGGCGTTCGAGAACTTTGCCGCCGATCCGGCCATCGCCACCTACGTCGCCCGCTACGCCGCGGCGGCCGCCGACGTATCGAACCGCACCGTCGGCCGCATCTCGGGCACCGCGCTGCGCGGCAATCCGGAGAGCACGCTCGGCAACCTGGTGGCCGACGCGCAGCTCGCCGCGACGCGCAGCGCGGGCGCGCAGATCGCATTCATGAACCCCGGCGGCGTGCGCACCGACCTGATCGCGCGCGCGGTTCCCGGTCAGAGCGGCGGCGCGGTGACCTTCGGCGACATCTACGCGGTCCAGCCGTTCGGCAACACGCTCGTGACCAAGACCTTCACCGGCGCGCAAATCCTAGAGCTGCTCGAAGAGCAATTCGCCAAGCCGAACGAGGTCAGCATCCTCGCGGTGTCCGACGGCTTTCGAATGACGCTCGACCCCTCGAAGCCGGCCGGGCACCGGGTGATCGCCGCCTCGCTGGGCGGCCGGCCGATCGACCCGGCGGCGACCTACCGGGTGACGATGAACAGCTTCATCGCGACCGGCGGCGACGGCTTCGTGACATTCAAGCAGGGCACCGATCCCGTGGTCGGCCCGCTCGATCTCGATTCGATGGAAGCTTACTTGCGCGCGGTCGACGTGCGCCAGGTGCCCGCGGTGGGCCGGGTGACGATCGTCAAGTAGCCGCTCAGGCGGCGCGCAAGCCGGTCACTCCGCGCGCTCCGCGCTCGGCGCCCGACAGGCCGGTGAAGATCGTGTCTACGATCCGCCCCAGCTTCTCCTCGCTGAGAAACGGGTCCAGGTACGTCAGCATCTCCGACAGCGTGTAAGGCAGCACCATCTGGTTGATGAGCGAGAGCGCGGCGTCGATCGCAAGGCCTTCGAACGCCCCTTCGGCCTGTGCCTGCGCGATCAGCTCGCACAAGTAGTGGTCGGCCAAGTCGACATAGCCCTGGACGCGCTCGAAGTGCGCCGCGCCGAGTTCGCAATAGACCTTGAATGCGGCCGGATCGGCACGGTAGCGCGCACGCTGCAGGCGGAAGCGGCGGGCGAAGAATTCGAACATCTTGCGATTGGGCGGCAGGTCGCTCGCCACGACCTCCTCCATGATCTCGATGTGCTTTTCGAACCACTGTTCGACCACGGCGTCGAACAGTTCGATGTCTTCGGAAAACAGCGTCTCGACTCGCGCGCGCGAAAGACCGGCGGCGGCCGCGAGTTCGGCGCGGCTGACATTCTCGCCACGCTGCTCTATGAGCTCCATCGCCAGGCGCACCAGCCGCTGGCGCTCGCCCAGCGTTGCATCCCCATCACGGGTCATGGATTCGCTCCCGCTCCTCACCTACCCCGTCAATCTAGGGTGAGCCCGGCGGAAGGTGAAGAGGGGGCGGCCGCGAATATTCCCGCCGCCCCGACGGAGAGCCGTCAGCCTGCCTTGCGGTAGGGGACGAACTCGCCGAGGAACACGTTGCCGTTGTAGAAGCCGCTGCCCCGATCGAGCGTGGTGACGATGTCCTGCCGGCAGAGCTGCGAGCCGAAGGTCCGCGTGACCAGCACGTCGTCGTCGTTGAGCCGCTCCGGAGAGGCTGGAACGTTGACCCACAGCGTGCTGCCTGACCGATAGACCAGCGCGGTATGATCGATCACCGTCAGGTCGCTGGTGGGAAACGTGCTGATGCACGAGCGCGGCTCGCCCGCAACGCGGCCTTCGAGCATCTTGTCGAGCTTGGCCTGCCCGGACAGCCGCTCGCGCGCGTCGAGCGCAGGGGCGGTGGCGACGAGACCGCCGGCGACGGCGGCAAACAGCGCAGTCTTGAGAAAGGTCTTCATGGTCAGTTCTCCAAGTAGGCCGTGCTTGTAGCATAAGCGCTGTGAACCGGCGCTGACTTCATTACCGCACAAATCTCACGCGGTCCCGCCAACGGTGAGCCCCCTAACCAGCAAGGTCGGCTGGCCGACACCTGCGGGTACGCTCTGCCCGCCCTTGCCGCAGACGCCGACACCTTCGTCGAGGCTGAGGTCGTTGCCGATCCCTTCGACCTTGGTGAGCACGCTGGGCCCGTCCCCGATCAGCGTCGCGCCCTTGATCGGGGCGCCCAGCTTGCCGTTCTCGATCAGGTAGGCCTCGGTGCAGCTGAAGGTGAACTTGCCGCTGACAATGTCCACCTGTCCGCCGCCGAAGCTCTTGGCGAAGATGCCCTTTCTGACACGCCCGAGCAGTTCGGCGGGATCGTCGGTTCCGGCGCGCATGAAGGTGTTGGTCATGCGCGGCATCGGCGCGTGGGCATAGCCCTGGCGCCGGCCGTTGCCGGTCGGCTCGACGCCCATCAGTCGCGCGTTCAGGCGGTCCTGCATATAGCCCTTGAGGATGCCGTCCTCGATCAGCACTGTCTCGCGCGTGGGCGTGCCCTCGTCGTCGATCGTCAGCGAGCCGCGCCGGTGTGCAAGGCTGCCGTCGTCGACCACCATGACCCCGGACGCGGCTACGCGCTGGCCGATCCGGCCCGAGAACGCGCTGGTGCCCTTGCGGTTGAAATCGCCTTCGAGGCCGTGGCCGACCGCCTCGTGGAGCAGCACACCGGGCCAACCCGGGCCGAGCAGCACGGTCATCTCGCCCGCGGGCGCGGGGATGCTGCGCAAATTGGTCAGCGCCTGAGCCACCGCCTCGTCCACTCCGCGGGTCCAGGCCGCCTCGTCGAGCAGCCGGTCGTAAAGATAGCGCCCACCGAAACCGAAGCTGCCGGTCTCGCGCCGCCCGTTCTCCTCCGCCACCACGCCGATGTTGAGCCGGACCAGCGGGCGCAGGTCGCGGGCGACAAAGCCATCAGGGCGGACGATCTCGACCGCGCTCCAGCTCGCCGCGAGGCTCACGCTGACTTGCGCCACGCGCGGATCGCGGGCGCGCACCGCGGCGTCGATCGTCTCGAGCAGGCGCACCTTTTCGGAAAACCCAACGCCGTCGAGCGGGCTTTCGTCGGTATAGAGATGCCGGTTGCTTCGCGGCGGCGGCGGCGCCTTGGCGCCCTTCGCCGGATCGAGCAGCCGCAGCGTCTCGCCCGCGCGGCGGATCGCGGCGGCGGAGATTTCGTTGGCGTGAGCGAACCCGGTCGTCTCGCCCGAGACGCCGCGCAGCCCGAAGCCCGAATCGCGCGAATAGTCGGCCGTTTTCAGCCGCCCGTCATCGAACACGAATGCTTCGCTGGCGGTAAACTGGAGAAACAGCTCGCCATCGTCGCAGTTCGCCAGCGTGGCCGCGGTCAGCGCCTTGGCTTCATCGGGCGAAAGGTTGGCGCCGTAGAGCAGTGCGGCGGGGTCGGGGCTGGTCATACCGCCGATATAAGCGGCCTTGGGCTGCGTGCTAGAGATAGCTGACGGTAAGCTCGAACGTGCCCGAGTATGCGCCCTCGGCCTGTCCGGCAGGGACCGTCAGGCTGCCGCCGACATAGATGTACTGGTCGTTTGCGGTGGTCTTGAGCCCTATCGGCAGCCCGAAGACGTTCACCGCCAGCAGGCCCGGCCCGTTCGCGCGGGTGAGCGTGGCGGTCATCGTCTCGCTCCCGCCCGAGCGGGTGAGCACGACCGACGGATCGAGCGCGGAGAGGAACACCGTCCCGATCGGCGCGCGCGAGACGAACTCGGCGCGGTGCCGGACCGGCCCGAGCAGCGCCACCGTGCCGACCGACGATGCGGTGTCGCTCGCCGGCGCGATCGTCACCGTCCCGCCCGAAGCACCGGTGGCGATCTGGCCGAATTCGAGGCTCTGGGTGTTCTGCAGCACGGCCGGCGTGGTGATCTGCGCCTTGCCCGAAGCGGTGGCGACCTTGGGCGCGGCGGCTGCGGGCGTAGCGGCCGCGGCCACCAGAGCGGCGGTGAACAGAGCCGCCGTGTTGAGCATCATGGTTCGCAATTCAGTCGCCCCACCTCGTTGTCGGCAGGACACTTGGCATGGGCCGGAATAAGGCGCGGTTAGGCGGCGTCCCTAAGGACGGGTTAACTGCGCCGCGCCGGTCCGCTCACGAGCTGCCGGCGGCGATATCGGGCAGCTGCGCCTGATCGGCCCCGTCGGCAGGTCCGCCTGCGAGCACGAACCGGCGGTCGCAGTACCCGCAATCGACATAGCCGTGCTCGTCGATCTCGAGGAACACGCGCGGGTGGCCGAGCGCCGCGGGGCGGAAGGCCGCGCCGCCGCGGATTTCGCCCGCGCCGTCGCAGCTCACGCGGCGGGTTTCGACACGGGTGACTTCGGGCGGCGGGATGCTCATGGGACTCGGCGAATAATCGCCGCTCGCACGGCTGGCAACCTCGTCATTCGTAGGCGATCTCGACGTCGAAGGTGGCGCTGTAGAGCCCCAGCCGCTGGCCAGCGGCGACGTTGAGCGTACCCGCCAGCCGGAACAGGAACGACCCATCGCTCGACACGATCTGGTAACGGCGGAAGCCGTTGCTCGAGGCGTTGCCGGTGGTCGGCGGGCCGAGCGAACCGTCGGTGGCGGTCGTCACGCCGGTGATCTTCATCGTCGCCCCGCCCGGACCGGTCAGCGTGATGCCGAGCGAGCCGGGAATCTTCACCCGCACCGTGCGCCCGGTCTGCCCAAAGCCTTCGAACACCGCGGGCTGACAGGCGCCGTACTTGACCAGCGTTGCCGAAACCGTGCAGGTCGGCGTCGCCGTCGCGGTCATCAGGATCGTGCCGGCGCCGTTCA
>JBQCFR010000307.1:0-2697 GCA_051958885.1 Tsuneonella sp. | reverse complement strand
TCGCCGGAACCGAGACGCACGATGACAAGACCGCGGTCACGACCGACGACCTGGGCATAAGTGCCGGCCGAACGGGCGATCTGGCCGCCCTTGCCCGGCTTCATCTCGACGTTGTGGCAGATCGTGCCGACCGGCATCTGGCCCAGCAGCATCGCGTTACCGGGCTTGGTGTCGACCTTCTCGCCGGCAACCACGCTGTCACCGACTGCAAGACGCTGGGGCGCGAGGATATAGGCGAGCTCGCCGTCCTCGTACTTCACCAGCGCGATGAACGCGGTGCGGTTGGGATCGTACTCGATCCGCTCGACGGTGGCCGGCATGTCCCACTTGCGCCGCTTGAAGTCGACGTAGCGGTACTTCTGCTTGTGCCCGCCGGCGATTCCGCGGCTGGTCACGTGGCCCTTGTTGTTGCGGCCGCCGGTCTTCCGCTTGCCTTCGGTGAGCGACTTGACCGGCTTGCCCTTCCACAGGCCGGACTTGTCGACCAGGATCAGGCCGCGGCGTGCGGGGCTGGTCGGGTTATAGTTCTTGAGTGCCATTGCCTCAGATCCCGCTGGTGATGTCGATCGAGTCCTGGCCCGCGGCCAGCGTCACGATCGCCTTCTTGACGTCGCTGCGCTTGTAGGGACGGCCCTTCCAGCGCTTCGCCTTACCCTTCACCACGATGGTGTTCACGCCCGCGACCTTGCGATCGTAGATGGCCTCGACAGCCTCCTTGATCTGCGGCTTGGTCGCGTCGCTGGCCACCTTGAACACAACCGCGTTGTGCTCGCTGGCGAGGGTCGACTTTTCGGTGATGTGGGGCGCGAGGATCACGTCGTAGTGACGCGCGTCGATCTCGCCCTGCTGCTTCTTAGCCATTGAAGCGCGCCTCCAGCTTTTCGACCGCGGCCCTGGTGAGGACCAGCGTATCGTGCTTCAGGATGTCGTAGACATTCGCACCCACGGCGGGGATCACGTTGATGCCCGGGAGGTTGCCCGCGGCACGCGCGAACGAACCCTCGACCGCGTCGCCGTCGATGACCAGAACCTTGCCGTTCCAGCCGTTCTGTTCGAACTGACCCTTGAGCGCCTTGGTCTTGGCGTCCTTGAGCTCGAGGCTGTCGACCACCACGAGCCCGCTCTGTGCCTTGCTGGACAGCGCCATCTTCAGGCCGAGCGCGCGGATCTTCTTGTTGAGCGAGATGTTGAAATCGCGCTTCTTGGCACCGTGCGCCTTGCCGCCGCCGACGAAGATCGGGGCAGCGCGGTCGCCGTGGCGAGCCGTGCCGCCGCCCTTCTGGCGGCCCCACTTCTTGCCGGTGCGCGCCACGTCGCTGCGCTCGCGGGTCGGACGCGCGGTCGCGCGGCGGTTCCACAGCTGCCACGTGATGACGCGGTGGAGAATGTCCTCGCGCGGCTCGAGGCCGAAGACGGCGTCGTTCAGTTCGACGTCGCCGGCGGCCTTGCCGTCGAGATTCTGGACCTTGACCTTCACGATCAGGACTCCTTGCTTTCGTCCGAGGCGCCCTCGGCCGTGTTCTCTTCGCCCACCGCGGGGGTCGTCTCGTCACCAGCGCCCGCCTGCTGCTCCTGAAGGAGCTGCGCCTGGTGCTCGGCGTCGACCTGGGTGTTCACCTCGTGCTCGGCGGCCGCTTCGACCATGCCGGCGGGTGCTTCCTCGTGCTCGGGCGCGGTGCTCGCCCGCTCGAGAATCGCGCCCGGGAACGGCGCGTTCTCGGGCTGCGGCAGCTTGACCGCATCGCGCACGAGCAGCCAGGCGTTCTTCGCGCCGGGGACCGAGCCCTTGACGAACAGCAGGCCGCGGTCGGCGTCGGTGCGCACGATCTCGAGGTTCTGCTGGGTGCGCTGGCGATCGCCCATGTGGCCGGCCATCTTCTTGTTCTTGAAGACGCGGCCGGGATCCTGGCGGTTACCGGTCGAACCGTGCGAACGGTGGCTGAGCGACACGCCGTGCGTCGCGCGCAGGCCTCCGAAGCCCCAGCGCTTCATTGCGCCGGCAAAGCCCTTGCCCTGCGTGTGGCCGGTGATGTCGACCTTCTGGCCGGCGATGAAATGCTCCGCCGAGATGGTGGACCCGACGGGGATCAGCCCGTCCTGGTCGGCGACGCGGAATTCCGCGCCCTTCATCTTCAGCCCGACTTCCGCCTTGGCGAACGCTTCGCGCTGCGGCTTGTTGACGTTCTTCTGCTTCGCCTCGCCCGCGCCGAGCTGGACGGCATAATAGCCGTCGCGGTCCGCGGTGCGATGCGACACGACCTGGCACCCTTCCAGCGCGAGGACGGTGACCGGCACGTGGCGGCCATCCTCCTGGAACAGGCGGGTCATCCCGACTTTCTTTGCGATCACGCCTGAGCGCATGACCCAATCTCCTAACAGAGGCCTGTCGGGACCATCCCGAGAGGCTTGCCAGCCCTGATTGTCATGCGTCGCCCCGTCCGGGCTGAAAGTGCCTTCCGAGGAAGGCGAGACGGGGGACGCTGCCCGGCGAATTGCCGGAGGTATCCCTTTATCGCTCGAGCTTAGGCGAGCTTGATTTCGACGTTCACGCCGGCCGCGAGGTCGAGCTTCATCAGCGCGTCCACGGTCTGGGCGTTGGGCTGCACGATGTCGAGCAGCCGCTTGTAGGTGCGCACCTCGAACTGCTCGCGCGACTTCTTGTCGATGTGCGGGCCGCGGTTCACGGTGAACTTCTCG
>JBQCFR010000306.1:0-2640 GCA_051958885.1 Tsuneonella sp. | reverse complement strand
CGAGGATCGGCGTCGCCATGAGCGCTAGCACCGCCTGCATGCGCAGCGCGCTGCCGCTGCCCGCCACCGCGCGGTTGGCCATGAACAGCGCGCTCATCCCGCACGCCGAGGCGAGCGGGAGCAGCGCTGCCCACCCCAGCTCGGCGAAGTTGGGCCGCAGCACCAGCACCACGCCTCCGAATGCGATGACCGATGCCACCCAAGTCGCGAGGCGTGATCGTTCGCCGAGAAACACCGGTGCGAGCAGCGCGGTGATCATCGGCTGCACGAACACGATGGTGGTCGCCTCGGCCAAGGGCATGAGAAACAGCGCCGAGAAAAAGCAGATGGTCGCCACCGCTACTCCCGCTGCGCGCAGCGAGTGAATACCCGGGCGCGGCACGCGGAAGCCCGCGCGGCCTTCGCTCGCCCACAGCATGCCCGTGAGGCCGATCGCCGCGAGCGCATAGCGCAGCGTGGCGACCGCGGTCGGCGCCCACGACCCGGCGATCGACTTCACCACCGCATCGCCGATCGACAGCGTGGCGAAGCCAGCGAGCGCGAACAGCAGCGCGTGGCGATCGTTCTGTTGCAGGTGGGCCCCCTTCGACGTGCGAAGCGGCGCATAAGCCCGGCGTGCCCGCTTTGCCAGCGGCTCACCGGAATCCTGCCATTCGTGGTTTACGCTTCCTTAAATCGCGCCGGGCATACGCAGGTTCGAGCGAGGCGCGCAGGCGCTTTGCTCACGGGGGCAAGACGTGACCAAGCTGATCATCCAGATTCCGTGCTTCAACGAAGCCGAACACCTGCCCGAGACGATCCTCGCGCTGCCGCGGCGAATTCCCGGCGTCTCCGAAATCGAGCTGCTGGTGATCGACGATGGATCGAGCGACGGCACCGCGGACGTGGCGCGGCGCTGGGGCGTGCAGCATATTGTCCGCCACAGCGGCAACCGCGGGCTTGCGGCAGCCTTCCAGTCGGGCCTCGACCGTGCGCTCGGCGAAGGCGCCGACATCATCGTCAACACCGACGCGGACGGCCAGTACGCGGGCGAGGACATCGTCAGCCTGGTGGCGCCGATCGTGGACGGACGCGCGGACATCGCGATCGGCGACCGCGGCGTGGCCGACAATGCCCACTTCGGGCCGGGCAAGCGGCGCCTGCAGCAGCTCGGCAGCTGGGTCGTTCGCCGCCTGTCCCGCACCGACGTGACCGACGCGGTGAGCGGCTTCCGCGCGATGAGCCGCGAGGCGGCGCAGGCGATCACAATCACGACCGAGTTCTCCTACACCACCGACATGCTGATCCAGGCCGGGCGCAAGCGGATGAAGCTGCTCAGCGTGCCGGTGCGGACCAATTCGGCGGTCCGCCCGAGCCGGCTGTTCAAGTCGATCCCGACATTCATCACCCAGACCGGCATCACCATCGCGCGCGCCTATACGACCTACAACCCGCTGCGGGTGTTCGTCGGCGCGGGGCTGGCGATCGGCGCCGCGGGAGCGCTGCCGATGGTGCGTTTCGCGTGGTTTTGGCTGGGCGGGCAAGGACAGGGCCATGTCCAGTCGCTCGTGGTCGGCGGCGCGCTGCTGGTGCTCGGCGGCCTGGTCGCAATGCTCGGCATCCTCGCCGACCTGATTGCCGCGAACCGCAAGCTGCTCGAGGCCAATCTGCGGCATGTGCGCCGGCTGGAACAGCGGCTCGAAGCGTTCGAAAGGTCCGCTCGGCCGAGCGCCGCGGTGCCCGAAGCCGAGATCGCGCCGCCGGCCATCCAGCGAATCGGCTGACATGGAGCAGCAGTTTCGCGATTCCGTGCGCCCGCCGGCGGCGCCCGTGGTCGTCGCGGTGTTCCTGGCGCTACAGCTCGCGCTTTCGTTCCGGCTGAACATCAACTGGGACGAGTACTGGTTCCTCAGCCGAATCTTCGCGTTCGAGGGGCATCGGCTGACCGACCCGCTGCAAACGTTCCACGTTCACCTGCTCGGTCCCCTGACCGCGCTGCCGATGAGCGACCCTGATCGCATAGTCGCCGGGCGGCTGGTGATGCTCGCTTGCGAGTGCATCAGTCTTGCGTGCCTGTGCGCGATCGCCCGCAAGTACACCGATGCCGCAACCGCGTGGATCGTGCTCGCCGCATGGTGCGCCGGAGGATTCGTGCTCATCCACGGAGCCAGCTTCCGCACCGATCCGCTGGCCGCCGCATGCCTGATGGGCTCGCTGGCGCTCTTGTACGAGCGACGCACCCGGCTGGGCGGCGCAGCGGCTGCCGGGGTGCTCGCGGCGCTGGCGTTGTTGGTGACGGTGAAGTCGGTGTTCTATCTCCCCGCATTTGCGGCGGCGTTCTTCCACGCATGCGGCAGCCAGATAGGCGTGCGCAAGGCGGCTGCCCGCTTCGCGCTCGCCGCCGCGGCTCTCGTGCTCGCCGGGGGAGCACTCTGGCTATGGCACCGCGCGTCGCTCATTCCCGCCGGCGGGCACGGTTCGGGCGGTGCAACCCGCTCGGCCGGAAGCATCGCCGGCACGGTGCTGGGCTCCGGATGGATTCCCGCGGCGTCGTTCATCGCAGCCTGGCTCATCGGCGGAGCTGTCCTGTCGCTGCTGCTGGCAGGGGGGATCGCGGCCGCGGTGCGCGGAGCTTGGGCGGGACCCGACAAGCCGGCGAAC
>JBQCFR010000305.1:0-6852 GCA_051958885.1 Tsuneonella sp. | reverse complement strand
AGGCGCTGCGCGCCAAGTCTTCGTATCTCTCCCCTGAAGGGGAGAGAGCTAAGAGGTCTCATCATGCCCCTTCACTTCGAACTCGTGACCCCCGCCCGCCTCGTTCGCTCGGACGATGTCCACATGGTGGTCGTGCCCGGCACCGAAGGCGACTTCGGCGTGCTCGAGGGCCATGCCCCTGTGATGTCGACCATCCGCGACGGCGCGATCCAGGTCTACGCGACCGAAGGCGCGCAGCCGGAGAATATCGAGGTCCGCGGCGGCTTCGCCGAAGTGGGTGAGAACGGCCTGACTGTGCTCGCGGAGCACGTCGAGGGCTGACCGCTCGCACAGACGAGAACGATGAGGGCGCCCATCGCGGCGCCCTTTTTCGTGTCTCGGATTTGCGTCCTTTCGCTTTACCCACCGGAACATAGCGCCGCCCCGCTCGCTCCAGCGCGAGGAGACCGGCGATGGAGAAGCACGAGACCAAGCTCGACGCGAAGGAACGCGAAGAGGTAGAAGAGCACAGCCCGCCCGCGGCGAAGGTGGTTCACGCCGCCGTCTCGAAGCAGGGCGACGACGAGCTCAGCCGCCCTGTCAGCTCGCTGTTCTGGTCCGCCGTGGCGGCGGGCATTGCCGTCATGACGTCGCTGTGGATGTGCGGCGTGCTGCATCACGCGACTCCCGACGCGCCGTGGCGCGATGCGATCGTCGCGCTCGGCTATCCGTTCGGTTTCCTGATCGTCGTGCTCGGCCGCATGCAGCTGTTCACCGAGCAGACCGTCGTCGCAATCCTCCCACTGGCGCGCGAGACGACGCTGTACAACTTCACTCGCGTGGCGCGGTTGTGGTCGGTGGTGTTCATCGGCAACGTCCTTGGCACCGGGCTGACGGCCGCGATGGCGGCGCAGGCACATCTGCAGCCGCCTGAGGTGCTCGCCGGGATGACCGCGGTGGCGGGCAAGCTGCTCGAGCATTCGGCACTCGACACGATGATGCTCGGGGTTCCGGCAGGCTTCATCATGGCCTCGGTTGCCTGGATCCGTTCGGCGGAAAACAACTTCAGCTTCTGGGTGGTGGTGTGGTTGACGCTGGCGATCGGCCTCGGCGGGTTCGTGCACGTGGTGGTCGGCTCAGCCGAGGCCTGGCTGCTGGTGTGGCGCGGCGAGGCGAGCGTTGGCTGGCTGCTGTTCGGTTTCCTGCTGCCCGCCCTCGCGGGCAACGTGATCGGCGGCACCGGCCTGTTCGCCGTCCTCGCCCATGCACAGGTGCACGAGGAGATTTGAGCTCCGTCAGGCGACGTCGGCCGCGTAGGCGAGCAATGCGGCATCGAACTCCTCCGGCCGCTCGAGGAAGGCGCAGTGCCCGCAGCCGAACAGCGCGACGCTGCACTCGCGCGCCGATCGCGCCGCGCTGCGAACGAGCCACCACGGGATGGCGGGATCGCGCCGACCCCACGCGTAGAGCACGGGGACGGTGAGTTGCGGAACGAGTCGGCGGATGTCCGCCTCCGGCGCCGCAAAGCTCTCCCACGCATGCGCCAGCAGCGGAGCCATGCGCACACCCTCGGCGACGATCTCGCGCCTGCGCCAGTCCGCCGCGGGTTCTCGCAGCAGCCGTGCGTAGTATCGGTCGTACCAGGCCGGGAACGTCGGGTCGCCGGCCGCGCCGCGCGCCAATCGCGCCGCCTGGCGCCGGATCGCAAAGCGCGTTACGGGATTGAGCGGCACCAAGCCGCCGCTGTCGACGAGTACGAGCCCGCGGACCCGCGCGGGATGCTCGGCCCCAAGGCGTATCGCAGCCGCCCCTCCGATCGAGTTGCCGAGCACCAGAGCGCGGTCGATCCCGAGCCGGTCGAACACGGCAGGCAATAGCGCGGCGTAGGCGGGAGCCTCGGGTGGGACTTGGCTGCCGGAGCTATCGCCATGTCCCGGCCAGTCGGGCGCGATGATCCGGAAGCGGTTACCCAGCCGCTCCCCCAACCGGTCGAAGTCGCGCGCGCCTTGGCCCACCGCGTGGAGGCACACCAGCGGATCGCCTTTACCCGCGGTCCGCACGGCGAGCTCGACGCCGCCTAGATCGACGAACGAGAGCTCCACTGCAGCAGCCGGCAGGGCGGGCTCAGGCCGCCGTGGCGAACGCCTCTTCGGGCAGCGCCATCATCGCCTCGGCGCCGGCTTCGATCTTGCGCCGCAGCGCGCCTGCGTCGGGCACGAAGCGTTCGGCGAAGTAGCGGGCGGTAGTCAGCTTGGCCTCGTAGAACGCTGTGTCCGCCGCGCCCTCGGCGAGCCGCGCCGCGGCGACCCTGGCCATCTTGAGCCACATTAGCCCCAGACTGACCACGCCCATGATGTGCATGTAATGATGCGCGCCGGCGCCGAGGTTGTTCGGGTTCGCCATGGCGTTCTGCATGAACCACATGGTCGCGGCCTTGAGTTCGCCGTTGGCCTTGCTCACTGCCTGTGCAATCGGCGCGAGATCGCCCTCGGCAGCCGCTACCTCGTCGTCGACCAGCTTGAAGAACGCCTGGATCGCCGCGCCGCCGTTCTGCGCCAGCTTGCGCCCTGCGAGGTCCCTCGCCTGGACGCCGTTGGTGCCTTCGTAGATCATCGCGATGCGGCTATCGCGCACGAACTGCTCCATGCCCCATTCGACGATGTAGCCGTGCCCGCCGAACACCTGCTGCATCGCGTTGGCGACGTCGTAGCCCTTGTCGGTGCCGTAGCCCTTGATCACCGGCGTAAGCAGGCTGATCATCGCGTCGGCCGCTTTCCGCTCGTCCTCGGTCGCCGCCTTGTGGCTCAGGTCGACCTGCAGCGCGCCCCACAGGTAGAGAGCCCGCATCCCCTCGGTGTAGGCCTTGGCGTCCATCAGCATGCGGCGCACGTCGGGATGCACGAAGATCGGATCCGCCTTCGCCTCCGGATCGGCCGGACCGGTCAGCGCCCGGCCCTGCCGCCGGTCGCGGGCATAGGTCACGGCATTCTGATACGCGACCTCGGCCTGCGCGAGGCCCTGGATACCGACGCCGAGCCGCGCCGCGTTCATCATGATGAACATCGCCGCGAGGCCCTTGTTTTCCTCGCCGACGAGCCAGCCCTTGGCGCCGTCGTAGTTCATCACGCAGGTCGCGTTACCATGGATGCCCATCTTGTGCTCGATCGACCCGCACTGCACGGCATTGCGCTCGCCCAAGGAACCGTCGTCGTTCACCAGCACCTTGGGCACGATGAACAGGCTGATCCCCTTGGACGAATCTGGCGCGCCGGGCGTCTTCGCCAGCACGAGGTGGATGATGTTCTCGGCCAGATCGTGCTCACCGGCCGAGATGAAGATCTTTGTGCCGGTGATCGCGTAGCTGCCGTCGGCCCGCGGCTCGGCCTTGGTGCGGATGAGCCCGAGATCGGTGCCGCACTGCGGCTCGGTCAGGTTCATCGTCCCGGTCCATTCGCACGAGACCATCTTGGGCAGGTACTTGGCCTGCTGCTCGGCGCTGCCCTTGGCGATGATGGCGCTCACGGCGCCGTTGGTCAGGCCGGGGTACATGCCGAACGAATGGTTGGCGGTCGCGATGAACTCTTCCGCGACGAACCCCAGAACGTGGGGCATGCCCTGCCCGCCGAACTCTTCCGGCAGCGCGATCGTACCCCAGCCCGCCTCGCGGTACTGGTCAAAAGCCGCCTTGAAGCCCGTAGGCGTGGTGACCGAGCCATCCTCATGCCGCGTGCAGCCTTCGCGGTCACCGACCTGGTTGAGCGGCTGCAGCACCTCGGCGGCGAAGCGGCCGCATTCGTCGATCACCGCATCGATGATGTCGGGCGTCGCGCTCTCGAAGCCGGGCAGGTTGCCGTAGCTCGCCAGATCGAGCACTTCGTTGATGACGAACTTCGCGTCGCGCGCGGGGGCGATGTAGGTCGGCATTTCGCAGTCCTTGCAGGCTGGGTGTCAGGATTCGTCGATCACGTCTTCGACCCGCCGGATGAAGGCGGTGAGATCCTTGATCGAGGCGTCGATGTCGCTCCGCTGCCGCTTGAGCTTCTCGACGTGCTGACGGCACTTCTCGATCGTGAACCGGCGCTGTTCGTGGCGCCCGTCGCCGAGATCGTAGAGGTCGATCATCTCGCGAATGTCGGACAGGCTGAAGCCGACGTTCTTGGCGCGCATGATCCACGCCAGGCGCGCCCGGTCGCGCTTCGAATAGATGCGGGTGAGCCCGACGCGCTGCGGCGCGATCAGCCCCTCGTCCTCGTAGAACCGCAGCGCGCGGGCGGTGCAGTCAAACTCCTCGGTCAGATCCGAGATCGAGTACTGATCGCGCGCAAGATGGTCGGGAGTGTCGAGGTGCGCGCCCTGGTGCGCGCTGTCGGTCTGGCGGGCTGCGGCTGGCATGACCGGTTCATACGCCCCGCTTTACGTTTGCGTCAAGTTTTGACGGGCACGAGAACATCGCCCTCAAGCGCACGGAAGAAGCAGCTTTGCGCGCCGGTGTGGCAGGTGGGCCCGGCAGGTCGAGCCTCGATCACCAGCGCGTCCTGGTCGCAGTCCACGAGAATGCGGGCGACGCGAAGTACGTTGCCCGAGCTTTCGCCCTTCATCCACAGCCGCCCGCGCGAGCGCGAGTGGAAGTGCGCAAGGCCCGTCTGGCGCGTCTTCTTCAGGGCCTCGGCATCCATGAAGGCGACCATCAGCACGCGGCCGCTGTCCGCATCGGTCACGACCGCCGTCAGCAGCCCGTCGCTGCCGAACTTCGGCATGAAGGTGCGGCCGCTCTCGCCTTCGTCTTGCTCGGTCGCCAAGTCCGGCCCTTTCCAATTGGTAGCCTGCGGTAAGCAGGAACGTGATTTTGTTGCAGGATAACCACATGGGGCGGGCAAAATCCACGCCTGCGGGAGATGACGCTTTGATGAACGGCCCGCTAATGAGATGAACGGCGTGCGGTTCGAAAGAGCCGCACCGCCGGAGCGACGGTGCCGTAGAGCGCCAGGTTCAGGGGGTCTCCGGGGCCGCAGCCCACCGATCGTGCGGCGCCCCCGGGGATGTTGATGAGGGATCGGATCCAGGTAGCCAAAGGGGGTGGCTGCCGTTGCTCAGGGCGCAAGTTCGGGGCGGGTCCAGCGAATTTCGTCACGTGGCGCCCGGGGCTTCGGCCTCGGGCGTTTCGTTTTTCAAGGCCGGGCTCGCCATCCGCGGCTCGATCGCCTCGTCGAGCACGCGGGCAAAGCACGCGACAATCACTTTCGCCGCACCCGCGCGCTTGAGCACGCGGGTGCACGCGTCGGTTGTCGCCCCGCTGGTCAGGACATCGTCCACCAGCACGACATTGGCGCCGTGCAGCACCTCGCGGCGGCGCGGATGCGCGGCCAGCGCACCGCTCAGCGCGCGGGTCCGCGCTGTCCGCCCCAGCCCTCCCAGCATCGGCGTGCGCTTGCGCCGCACGAGCCCGTCGACGAGGAGCCGCTGCCCGGTTCGCCGGGCTATCTCGCCCGCGAGCAACGCGGCCGGGTTGTACCCGCGCGACCATAGCCGCCAGCGGTGCAGCGGCACAGGCACCACCAGCCACTCCCCCGTAAGCGGCGGCAGCCGCGCCGCGATCAGCCCCGCCAGCATCGGCGCGAGCGCGATGCGCCGGCCGTGCTTGAAGGACAGGACGAGCTTGCGCGAGCCTTCGGTGTAAAGCGTCCCGGCGGCAATGCCGTCATGACGCGGCGGCGCGGCGAGACAGGGCGCACAGATTGCGCCGGCCTCGAGCGCCGAGTCCTCGCCGAACGGGCGCTGGCACTGGGCACAGGCAGGCTCGCCGGGGATGACCAGCTCCGCCCAACAGGCGCCGCATAGCCCGGTCTGCGCACCGATCGCCTCGCCGCACAGCGGGCAGCGCGGCGGGAAGATCAGGTCCACCAGCGGCGCCAGCCCCTCCCCGATCTGCTTGGACACCCTCATCTCGGTCTGCCTGCCGCGCTTGTCAGCCGCGGACAAGAGGCGCAGAGGTGCGCGCGATGCAAAGGGCCGCTCCACCGACGATCTTCAGCACGACCCGGCGCAAGGCGCGGATCGACCGCGCGCGGCGCATGTTGCGCGCGGGCGAAGTGGCCGACTGGCTCGGCGAAGCGCTGGTCGAGGATGCCGAGGAGCGGATCGACTTCATGCTGCTCGACCCGCGCCGGGCGCTGATCATCGGCGAAGCGGCGCCGCGGCTCGCGGGGCTGCTCGAGCGGCGCGGGAGCCGGATCACGGTGGCCGACGCGGCGACGCTCGACGAGGAGCGGCCGTGGCCGTTCGAGGGTTTCTCGCTGATCGTCAGCCTGGCGACGCTCGACACCGTGAACGACTTGCCCGGCGCGCTGATCCACATGCGCACCGCGCTCGCGCCGCAGGGCATCGCGATCGCCAGCATGATCGGCGCAGGCAGCCTGCCGCGGCTGCGGGCGGCGATGCTGGCGGCGGACGAAGCGCGGCCGGCGGCGCGGATCCACCCCGGCGTGGATGTCAAGTCGGGCGCAGCGCTGCTTCAGCGCGCCGGGTTCGCGCGGCAGGTCGCCGATAGCTGGACCTTGCGGCTGCGGTACTCCGCGCTCGACGACCTGATCTTCGACCTCCGCTCGCAGGGCCTCACCAGCGCGCTGGCCGACGTGGCGCCGCCGATCACGCGGGCCGGGATCGAGCGGGCCCGCCGTGCCTTCCTCAATGGCGCGGACAAGGACGGCAAGGTCGTCGAAACGCTCGAAGTTCTGACCCTAACCGGCTGGAATAGCTAGCTCTTTAGTGCCGCCTGCGCTGCGGCGAGACGCGCGATGGGCACGCGGTAAGGGCTTGCCGAGACGTAGTCGAGCCGCACGTCCTCACAGAAGCCGATCGAGGCCGGATCGCCGC
>JBQCFR010000304.1:0-3791 GCA_051958885.1 Tsuneonella sp. | reverse complement strand
CCCGCGCGTTATGTCGGCTGCATGACCATGCGCCTCGCCATCGCCGCGCTGATCCTGCTGCTTGCGGCGCCCGCCGCAGCGCAGGACCGCGACACGCCGTACTGGGCATCGATCCGCGCGAAGGTGCTGAACATGCGCGCGGGGCCGGGGCCCGACTTCCCGATCGAGTGGGTCTATCGCCGCGCCGGGCTGCCGATCAAGGTGATCCGCGTTCACGAAGGCTGGCGCCTGGTGCGCGATCCCGCCGGGGCCGAGGGATGGGTGACCGCCAACCTGCTCAGCATCGAGCGGGGCGCGCTGGTGATCGGTGACGGGCTGGCGGCCATCCGGGCGGCGCCGCAGGAGTCCGCCGCGCTGCGCTGGAATGCGGAGCCGGGCGTCGTCGGCAAGCTCGGCGACTGCGACGCGGGCTGGTGCGAGTTCGACGTGGCCGGGCGCGCAGGATACATCCGGCAGGACCGGCTGTGGGGCGCAGGCGAGCCTTAATCGACTGATCGCTGTGGTCAGGTCGCGGGCGTGGCGGTGGCGGCCGGAACGGGCGACGGCGGAGCTGCGGTGGCGGGGCCGGCGACGGGCGTGACGTGAACGGTCATCTTCCCGTCCGGCGTCACCGCATCGAAAGAGCCGTCCGCGCCCGGCGTACCGAGCGTCCAGCAGACTTCGGGGTCCGGCCCGTCGGGGTCGAAGCAATCCTTGCCGCTCTTGTGAACGAAGCGGCCCTTCGTCGCCGCACCCTTGGCGTCGGTGTCGACGTAGGTACCGTCGGGGTTGATCACGGTCTTGCCCACGGTGCCGTCGGCATTCGTCACGTCGTACGTGCCGGGCGAGGCGCCCTCGGGCGCGGAGGGCGTCGCCTCGACTTTGGCCATGTCGGCGCCCGCAGGCGTTTCGGACTGCTTCGAACAGGCAGACAGCGCAGCCAGCGCCGCGAACAGAACCAGCTTCTTCATGGCCGTGACCTCCCGTGAGTAAGACCCGGAATACGCCTGTTCGAATCGCGCCGCAAACCGGATTGCTGCAGCGCTTCAGACGAGTTCGACCGCCACCGCCGTCGCCTCGCCGCCGCCGATGCACAGGCTCGCGACCCCGCGCTTGAGGCCCTTCTGCTTCAAAGCATTGAGCAGGGTGACGATGATCCGCGTCCCGCTCGCACCGATCGGGTGGCCGAGCGCGGTCGCCCCGCCGTTGACGTTGACCTTCGCGTGATCGAGCCCGAGGTCCTGCATCGCGAACATCGATACGCAGGCGAACGCCTCGTTGATCTCGAACAGATCGACCTCGTCCTTGGTCCAGCCAGCTTTCTTGAGCACTTTCTCGATCGCGCCGACCGGGGCGGTGGTGAAGTCCTTGGGGGCCTGCGCATGCGCGGCCATCGCGACGATGCGGGCGACCGGCTCGAGCCCCTTGTCCTTCGCCACGCTCTCGCGCGTCAGGACCACGGCGGCCGCGCCGTCGCTGATCGAGCTCGACGAGGCGGCGGTGATCGTCCCTTCCTTGGCGAAGGCGGCGCGAAGCGCACGGATCTTGTCCGGGTTGCCCTTCGGCGGCTGCTCGTCGGTATCCACCACGACGTCGCCCTTGCGGCCCTTCACGGTCACCGGCACGATCTCGTCGGCGAACGCGCCGCCGGCGATCGCGGCGTTCGCGCGGCGCAGCGATTCGACCGAGTAGTCGTCCTGCGCCTCGCGGGTGAGCTGGTACTCATCGGCGGTGTCCTGCGCGAACGTGCCCATCGCGCGGCCCTGCTCGTAGGCGTCCTCGAGCCCATCGAGGAACATGTGATCGTAGGCGGTGTCGTGCCCGATGCGCGCGCCCGAGCGGTGCTTCTTGAGCAGGTACGGCGCGCCCGACATGCTCTCCATGCCGCCGGCCACCGCCACGTCCATAGTCCCGCTGGCGAGCGCCTCGGAGGCCATGATCACCGTCTGCATGCCGCTGCCGCAGACCTTGTTGACCGTGGTCGCCTCCACCGAGGTGGGAAGGCCGGCCTTGATCGCCGCCTGGCGTGCGGGCGCCTGGCCGAGCCCGGCGGGCAGCACGCAGCCCATGTAGATGCGCTCGATATCCTCGCCGCTCACGCCGGCGCGGTCGACCGCCGCCTTGACCGCGGTCGCGCCGAGATCGGTCGCCGAAACGTCCGCCAGCGCGCCCTGCATGCCGCCCATCGGCGTGCGCGCGTAAGACAGGATGACGACCGGATCGGCGGCGGAGAAGGTGGGCATGGCGGGCCTTTCTGATTGGGTTTGGCGCCGATCTAATGTTGCAGTGCGGCAATGGCAATCGGGCGGAAGTTCGCACGGGTGTCACGCCTGTCACAGTGTCCTGGAGCAAAACTGACGCCTTGCAGGCAAACGCGTCACCTTGCGGGGGACAGGCGTCGCCTTGGGCTTCGAGGTGTCGCCTTGGCGGCTGCACGTGTCGCTTTGCGTGCGATCGGCCGCGAACTGCGCCCGGCGGAGGTCCTTGCGGTCATCTGCCGGTGGTCGCAAATCGCGGCCCTGTAGGACAGCCCTGCCGACCGGCGCTTGCCAAGCGCCGCGGTATCGCGGAAACGCGTGCGGCAGAGTAAAACGCGGGCGGAGGAACAGATGGCCGACAAAGCAACGATGCAGCAGGCGCTCGACAAGCAGCGCGCGGCGTTCACCGCCTCGATGCCCGAACCGCTCGCCATTCGCGAAGACCGCATCAAACGGGTGATCGCGATGATGAAGGAAAACGGCGAGGCGTTCTCGAAAGCGAGGAGCGAGGACTTCGGCCACCGCAGCCACCAGCAAAGCATGATGACCGACATCGCGCCCACGGTCGCCTCGGCGAATTACAGCCTGAAGAACATGCGCAAGTGGTCGAAGCCGGAGAAGCGCGGAACGACCTTTCCGCTGGGGCTGCTCGGCGCAAAGGCGGAGCTGCGCTACGAGCCCAAGGGCATCGTGGGCATCGTGTCCCCGTGGAACTTCCCGGTCGGGCTGACCTACACGCCGCTGGCGCAAGTGTTCGCCGCGGGCAACCGCGCGATGGTCAAGCCGAGCGAGTTCACCGAGGAGACCAGCGCGCTGATGGCCGAGCTCGCGCCCAAGTACTTCGCGCCCGAGGAACTGATCGTGTTCACCGGCGGCCCCGAGGTCGGCCAGGCGTTTTGCGAGCTGCCGTTCGATCACCTGCTGTTCACCGGCGCAACCTCGATCGGCCGCCACGTGCTGCGCGCCGCGGCGGAGAACCTGGTGCCGGTGACGCTCGAGCTCGGCGGCAAGTCGCCGACGATCATGGGTCGCAGCGCCGACGTGAAGAAGGCCGCCGAACGCATCGCGCTGGGCAAGATGATGAACGCCGGGCAGATCTGCCTCGCGCCCGACTACATGCTGGTGCCCGAGGACATGGAGGGCGAGGCGATCGAGGCGGTCAGCGGCGCGGTGAGCGCGATGTACCCGACGCTGCTGACCAACGACGACTACACCAGCGTGATCAACGCCCGCCACCGCGACCGGCTGAAAGCGATGGTCGAGGACGCCAAGGCCAAGGGCGCCGAGGCGATCGAGGTCAATCCGGCGAATGAGGACTTTTCCGCCAGCAACGGTCACAAGCTGCCGCTGACGATCCTGCGCAATGTGAGCGACGACATGACGGCGATGCAGGACGAGATCTTTGGACCCGTCCTGCCGGTGAAGACCTATCGCGGGATCGGCGAGGCGATCGATTACATCAACGCGCACGACCTGCCGCTGGGCCTCTATTACTTCGGCGAGGACAAGGCCGAGCGCGAGGAGGTGCTGCGGCGCACCAGTTCGGGCGGGGTG
>JBQCFR010000303.1:0-6133 GCA_051958885.1 Tsuneonella sp. | reverse complement strand
CCGCTGGTGGTCATCGGCGGCGTGGTTTCGGTCGTCATGCTGACGGTCCTCGGCCTCGCCGAACGCAAGTTCTTCCCGGACAGGGACTACACCGAATGAGCAGCGCCAAACTCCTCGCCGAATACAACCGCAAGCGCGACTTCAAAAAGACGGCTGAGCCTTCGGGCAAGATCGCCCATAGCGCCGAGGGCAACCGCTTCATCGTCCAGAAGCACGAGGCGACGCGGCTGCATTGGGACTTCCGGCTCGAGGCCGATGGCGTCTTGAAGTCATGGGCGGTCACGAAAGGGCCGTCGCCCGACCCCGACATCAAGCGCCTCGCCGTGCGCACCGAGGACCACCCGCTGAGCTACGCCGAGTTCGAAGGCACGATCCCCGAGGGTGAGTACGGCGGCGGCACGGTGATGCTGTGGGACCGCGGCACCTGGGCGCCCCTCGAAGGCAAGTCGTGGAAGGACATCGACAAGGGTCACCTCCACTTCACGCTCGACGGCGAGCGGATGAAGGGCGAGTGGCTGCTGATCCGGCTCAAGAAAAAGCCGGGCGAGAAGCGCGAGAACTGGCTGCTGCGCAAGCTCGACGACCAGTACGCGCAGCCCGGCGACGTGCTCGTCGAGCAGGGGCTGACGAGCGTGCTGACCGGCCGCTCGATGGCGGAGATCGAGGCCGACAAGAAGGGCGAGTTCTCGCTCGCGGGCAAGAAGGACGACGAGTTCCTCGCGCAAATGACCAAGGCCGCCGCGCGCAACAAGGCGGCTCGCAAGCCCGCGGCGAAGCGGAGCAAGGCGGTCGGGCCGCCCAAGTTCCGTGAGCCCCAGCTTGCAACGCTGGTCGACGACGTGCCGACCGGCAACCGCTGGATGCACGAGATAAAGTTCGACGGATACCGCGCGCTCATCGCCGCGGCCGGTGCGGACGTGAAGGTCTATACCCGCAGCGGCAAGGACTGGACCGACAAGTTCGGCCCGCTGGTAGAACAGTTCCGCGCGCTCGACCTGCCGAGCTGCCTGATCGACGGCGAGATCGTCGCCTATGGCAAGGATGGCAATCCCGATTTCTCTTCGCTCCAGCAGGTGCTCAAGCGTGGGCACGGCGAGCAGACCAGGAGCGACGCACTCAGCTTCCACGCCTTCGACTTGCTAGAGGTCGATGGGGAAGACCTGACCAAGCTGCCGAACATCGAGCGCAAGGAACGGCTCGAGGCGCTGCTCAAGCGCGCGACCCCACCCATCCAGGTCGCCGATCACGTCATCGGCGCCGGCGAGAAGCTGTTTCGCGCGATGTGCGATTCGGGCCAGGAAGGGATCATCTCCAAGGCCATCGACGCGCCTTACCGCTCGGCGCGCACCAAGAGCTGGGTCAAGGTCAAGTGCACCCGGCGGCAGGAATTCGTGATCATCGGGTGGAAGAAGTCGAGCGCCAAGGGCCGGCCCTTCTCCAGCCTGTTGCTCGCTCAGAACGAAGGCGGCGCGCTCACATACAAGGGCAACGTCGGCACCGGCTTCGACACCGACACGTTGCAGGACCTCGCAGGACGGTTCGCCAAGCTCGAGCGCAAGACGCCGCCGGCAGAGGTGGACCGTCCTTCCAGCCGCGGCGTGACCTGGCTCGAGCCCGAGCTCGTCGCGGAGATCGCTTTCAGCGAATTCACCGCGGACGGCAACGTGCGCCACGGCAGTTTCCTGGGCCTGCGCGGGGACAAGCCGGCCGCGGATGTGACGCCCGAGACGCCGCAGTCCGTCCCCGCCGCCGAGGAGACGGTCAAGATCACCAACCGCGACCGGGTGATCTTCCCCGAAAGTGGGCAGACCAAGGGCGAGCTGGCCGATTACTACCAGCAGATCGCTCCGCTGATGATGCCGTGGGCCGCGTTTCGCCCGGTGAGCCTGGTCCGCTGCCCGCAGGGACGGGCGAAGAAGTGCTTCTTTCAGAAGCACGATAGCGGCTCGTTCGGCGCGTCTGTCCACCATGTACCGATCCGCGAGAAGGACGGACACCCGGAGGACTACCTTTATGTCGAAGACGCCGCCGGCCTGCTGGCCTGCGTGCAGATGGGCACCATCGAGTTCCACGGGTGGGGCGCACGCAGCAGCGATGTCGAGGCGCCCGACCGGATGGTGTTCGACCTCGATCCCGATGTCGGGCTCGACTTCGAGGACGTGAAGAGCGCCGCGCTCGACATTCATGACAAGCTCGCCGACCTCGGCCTCACTACGTTCGCGATGCTATCGGGCGGCAAGGGCGTCCACGTGATCGTGCCGCTGACGCCCGGGCATTCGTGGGAGGCGCACAAGGACTTCTCCAAGCGCTTCGCCGAAGCCTTGAGCATGGCCGAGCCGGATCGGTTCACCGCGAACCTGTCGAAGGCGAAGCGCACGGGCAAGATCTTCATCGACTATCTTCGCAACCAGCGCGGGGCGACCGCGGTGCTGCCCTATTCGGCGCGGGCCCGGGAAGGCGCGCCGGTGGCGGTGCCGATCGCCTGGGGCGAGCTCAAGGACTACACGGACGCGCATCCATTCTCGATCGCGGATGGCAACCGGCTGCTTGCGCGCGCGAAGTCGAAGGCGCTATCGGGCTGGGGCTTTGCCGACCAGCGCCTCCCCGACCTCTGAGCGGCCGCCCGCAACGCTCGGCGCGATCGAGGCCGGCGGCACGAAGTTCGTCATGGCACTGGCCGATGCGCGCGGCGCCATTGTGGAGCGCGCGCGAATTCCCACGCGTGGCCCCGCCGAAACTTTTGCCGATGTCGCTACCTTCTTCCGCGCCGCAAGCGAGCGGCGCGGACCGGTCGCCGCGTTCGGGGTGGCGAGCTTCGGGCCGATCGACATCGATCCCGCGTCCTCCGCCTACGGCACCTTCACCTGCACCCCCAAGCCGGGCTGGAGCGGCGCGCGATTCCACCCCGCGCTGGCCGCGTTCGGCGCGCCGATCGCGCTCGTGAGCGACGTCGACGGCGCAGCGCTCGGCGAGGCGCTTCACGGAGCCGGGCGCGGCTGCCGCACGCTTGCTTATACCACGGTGGGGACCGGCATCGGCACCGGCGTGGCGCGCGACGGGCGGCCGCTCGCCGGCCTCTCGCATTACGAAATGGGGCATGTGCGCGTGCCGCATGACCTTGCGCGCGACCCGTTCCCGGGCGCGTGTCCGTTCCACGGCGACTGCCTCGAAGGGCTCGCCAGCGGCCCGGCGATCCTCGCCCGCTGGGGTCACGACCTGAGTAGCGCCGCGCCCGAGCAGATCGCGCTGATCGCCGGCTACCTCGGAACCTTCGCCGCCAACCTGGTGCTCACCCACATGCCCGAGCGGCTGATCTTCGGCGGCGGCGTGATGAAGGCGCCGGGGCTGATCGACGCCCTGCGCGATGCGACCCGAGCGAGCCTCGCGGGCTACATCGCGGGCTGGGACCGCAGCCTGACGCAGCGGATCGTCACGCCGGAGCTGGGCGACGACGCGGGGATCACCGGCGCGCTCGAACTGGCAAAGCAGGCCGCGCTGTTGCCCTGACGCGATCGAACGCGAGGCGTTCGCCCTTGTAACCCGTCCTAACTTTCGTTAGGTGCCCCCGCCATGGCGGAAGGACGGATGGAAAGCCTCTGTGAGGCGCTGTCGAGCCACGGCGTCAATCCACGACTTTGGATGCGCCGGGTTCAGCACACCTTTGCGGGGATAGACCTGCGCGGACGCAGAGTGCTCGATGTGGGGTCGGGCCTGGGTTGGGCGAGCTATTATGCGGCGGCGATGGGAGCCGAACGCGTCGTGAGCGTGGAGCCGGAGGCGGATGGCAGCCATGGCACAATGCTCGAGACTGCCGCCGCGCTGCGTTCAGAGCTTGGCCTGGAAGACACCGTCGAGATCGTGCCGACGACGCTCGAGGAAGCGGGGCTCTCGGAACAGTTCGACGTGGTCGTGCTGATCAACTCGATCAACCATATGAACGAGCCGGCGTGCGTCGTGCTGGACCGAAGCGAAGACGCACGGTCACAGTTTCGCGACATGCTGGCGCCGGTGCGCGATTCGTGTGCGCCCGGAGGGCGGTTGGTGGTGACGGACTGCACAAATCGAAACCTGTTCGGCGATCTCGGGGTCAAGAGCCCGATGTGCCCGACCATCGAATGGGAGAAGCACCAGCCGCCAAAAGTCTGGGTGAGCCTCCTCAGGGAACTCGGTTTTACCGAGCCCCGCGTGACGTGGACGCCGCACCCGCGGCTCGGTCTGTTTGGGCCCCTGCTTGCCGCGCACCCGCTGCTCGCCTACGTCTTCAATTCGCACTTCCGGCTGACGATGAGACGCGCCGGCTAGCCGAAGCCGCTTCCCTCTGGCTCAGAGCAGGAAGACGTATCGAACCCGCCATGCGTGGCCCCACAGATCAGGTAACCGCCGCGCGCTCCTTGAATTCGGGGCAGTCCCACAGCCGCTCGCGGCAGACGCGCTCGAGACGGGCGGCGGCTTCGATCATGTCGGCGTGGCGCAGGTAGAGCGGCGTCAGGCCGAAGCGGACGAGGTCGGGGGCGCGGAAGTCGGCGATGACGTCGAGCGCCTTGAGCGCCTGGACGATCGCGTAGCCCTCCTGGTGAGCGTACGATAGCTGGCTGCCGCGCTCGGCGGGGTCCTGCGGGCTGGCCAGCGCGAAGCCGAACTCGGCGCAGAGCGGCGCCATCGCGCGCATCAGCAGGTCGGCCAGGCTCAGCGACTTGGCGCGGACTTGCGCCATGTCCGCCTCGAGCATCAGGTCCACCCCGACCTCGAGCGCGGTCAGCCCGAGCACCGGGGGCGTGCCGCACAGGAACCGCTCGATCCCCGGCGCGGGGCGGTAGGCGTCGGTGAACTCGAACGGCGCGGCGTGGCCGAACCAGCCCGAGAGCACCGGCGTGGCTGCATGATGGCGCGCGGCGGCGAACAGGTAGGCGGGCGCGCCGGGGCCGCCGTTCAGGTACTTGTAGCCGCAGCCGACGGCGAAGTCCGCCTGCGCGCCGGTGAGGTCCACCGGAATCGCGCCCGCGCTATGGCTCAAATCCCAGATCGCCAGCGCGCCTGCGGCGTGGATCGCGGCAGTAACGGCGGCCATGTCGCGCAGGCGGCCGGACTTGTAATGAACCTGCGTCAGCAGCACCGCGGCGACGCTGCCGTCGAGCGCGCCCAGCACCGTGTCCGGCTCCACCGCGCGCGCCTCGACCCGGCCGCCGCTGAACGCAGCGATCCCCTGCATCATGTAGAGGTCGGTCGGGAAGTTGCCGGTCTCCGACAGGATGACCGTGCGGTCGGGGCGCAGCGAGAGCGCCGCGGCGAGCGCCTTGAACAGATTCACCGAGGTAGAGTCGGCGGCGATCACCTCGCCGGGGTCTGCGCCGAGCAACCGCGCGAGCTTGTCGCCGATGCGGCGCGGCATCGTCGACCAGTCGGCGCCGAGCCACGAGGTGATCAGCCCCTCGCCCCATTCCCCCGCCACCGCCTCGGCGAGCCGGGGCGGGGTCGCCTTCGGCAGCGCGCCGAGCGAGTTGCCGTCGAGGTAGATCAGCCCTTCGCGCAGCGCGAAGCGGTCGCGGAACGGGGCCAGCGGGTCGGCCGCGTCGAGCGCTTCGGCCTCGGCCCGCAGGCTCACGCGCGCTCGCCGTAGATCTGCCCGACCGCGCCGCCGGGCGCGCTGAGGCGCGTGCGCATCGACCACAGCTCGGGGAAGAAGTCGTGCCGCAGGCTGCGGACGAGGTAATCGACCCCCGCCGAGCCGCCGGTGCCCGGGCTGTGGCCGATCACCCGCGCGACCGTCTTCATGTGCTTCCAGCGCCATTCGCCGAAGTGGTAGTCGAGCGCCGCGAGCCGCTCGCCCAGCGCGAACAGCGGGCGGTATGCGTCGGGGTCGCGGTAGATCGCCAGCCACGCGTCCTCGACCGCTTCGCTCGGCTCATACGGCTCGCGCCAGTCGCGCGCGAGCTTGGCGGCGGGTATCGCAAACCCCCGGCGCGCGAGCAGCGCGAGCACCGTGTCCCACAGCGAGGGCGCGGCGAGCGTGGCCTCGAGCGCGGCGAGCGCCGCCGGCTCGCTCTGGTGGACGACGGTCATCTTCGCGCGCTTGAGCCCCAGCGCGAACTCGAGCTGGCGGAACTGGTGCGACTGGAAGCCCGAGGCGCGGCGC
>JBQCFR010000302.1:0-4546 GCA_051958885.1 Tsuneonella sp. | reverse complement strand
CGCATACCCTAACGCGCAGGCTCTGGCAGCGGCCCCGGCGCCATCGCAATATCGAGCATTTCCGCGATGCGGATGCTCGCCTGCTCGATCCGCCGCTCGGCGATCGGCACCGCGGCGACGATCGCGTCCTGGCTCAAGGCTGCGGTCTTGGGCGAAGCCTCGCCCGGCGCGAGGGGGCGGCCGAGCGCATTGGTGTAGACGAAGTCGCGCGCCACCTGCCAGCTCTCGCGCCCCCAGTCGGCCGGAGTGCCGCCGCCCAGCGCAGCCCTTTCGGCCGGGGAATAGCGGCGCACCAGCGGCGGATTCGCGCCCGAGATCGCCCGTTCGGCGAGCGCGCTGTCCCAGATTGAGTGCAGGTTGAGCCCCGGCGCGATGCCGTAGGTCGCTTCGACCGTGTTCCCGCCCTTGTCGTCGTTGTCGCCCGAGTGGAGCGGCATGTGAATGTCGCCAACGAAGTGGACCATGAACGCCAGCGCCTCCAGCCTGACGTTCGCCGGCAGGCTTTCGTCCGCAAGGATGCGTTCGTTGCGCTCGATCTGCGCGAGCACGCAGTTGCCGCCGCCGCAGTTCTTGCGCGGATCGTAAGCCTGGTCGATCGGCTCGGTCTGGAAGTGCCACGCGAAGGTGTAGGCCCAGCGCCAGGAATCCTTGCGCAGGCAATCGGGCCAGGCGGCGGCCTGCGCGAGGCTGTGGATCGGGCAATCGGGTGTGCCGAGCTGCCGGCTGTGCGCGATCAGGCGAGCGATCGCGGCGCGCGTCGCGGGGCGGACATTGGCCTCCGCGATGCGGCCGGTCGTCTCGTGCCCGTAGTAGCCCCAGGCACTGGCGACGCCGGGGAAGAGCAGCGCGAGCAGAGCGGCGAGCGCCGCCAGCAAGCGGCTCAGGCGGCGGGCACCGCGTCCCATTGTTCGATGACCCATTGCTCGTCCTCGGCGGCGTTGATCCACGCCTGCATCCATTCGTGTTCCCACACCGCTTCCATGTAGGCCTGGGCAAATCCGGGCACGCCGATGCCGTAGGTCACGAACCGGCTGACTACCGGAGCGTAGAACACGTCGGCCGCGCCGCAGGTCCCGAACAGGAACGGCCCGCCCTTGCCGAACCGCGCGCGCGCCTCGGCCCACAGCTGCAGCACGCGGACGATGTCGCGCCGGGCGTCGTCGCTCAGCTCGACGCCCTGGTGGCGCATACGGATGTTCATCGGACACGCGCGGCGCAGCGCGAGATAGCTCGAATGCATCTCGGCGACCATCGAGCGGGCCATCCCGCGCGCCGCGTCATGCTTGGGCCAGAACCGCTCGCGCCCGACCTTGTCGGCAAGGTATTCGAGGATCGCCAGGCTGTCCCAGATGACAACGTCGCCGTCCCACAGCACCGGCACCTTGCCGCTCGACGGCTGCACCTCGCCCATCGCGCGCTTGGCCTCTTCCCACTCCTCGCCGCTGATGTTGACGGTCAGTTCCTCGAACGCGAGGCCCGACTGCTTGGCCGCGAGCCAGCCGCGCAAGGACCAGCTCGAATAGTTCTTGTTGCCGACGATCAGCTTCACTGCGCCCTGCCTGTTTGTCCCACCACGCGCGCGGCCTAGGCGTTCATCGCGGGAGTGTCGAGGCTGAACGGTGTCACGCCTGTCACACGGTCCTGGCGTCGTTTGTCCGGGCTCCGCGAGGGCCATCGCCTCGAACTCTGCCAGGATGCGGCGGGCTTCGATCAAATCCATAGATGCCGTGCTGGCAAATCGCGCGCATGTAGGAAAACGGTTCGTGCGCCTGTAAGAGCCGGCAGATGTCGCTCCGCCCGTTTCATCTCGCCTTCCCTGTCCGCGACCTTACCGAAGCACGCGCGTTCTACTGCGGGCTGCTCGGCTGCGGCGAAGGGCGCAGAAGCGCCGAGTGGATCGACTTCGATTTCTTCGGCCACCAGATCGTCGCCCACCTCGCGCCCGGGCAGTCGGCCGATGCCGCGGTGAACCCCGTCGACGGGCATGGAGTGCCGGTGCCGCATTTCGGCGTGGTGGTGACGCTGGAAGATTTCGCCGCGCTTGCGAAGCGCCTCAAGGCCGCCGGGGTGCGCTTCGAGATCGAGCCGTACACCCGCTTCGCCGGCCAGCCTGGCGAACAGTCCACGATGTTCTTCCGCGATCCCAGCGGCAACGCGATCGAGATGAAGGCCTTCGCCACCCTCGACAGCCTGTTCGCGCGCTAATTCGCGGTCACCTGCCCGGCGAACGCGGCAATGTCGTCCAGCGTCGGGGCGTTCGCGCGGAAGGGCTCGGCGATCGCGGTGACGATTCCGACGTGGCCTACGCCGGGGTACTTGCGGAACCGGGCCGGAACTCCGGCGCGGGAGAGGGCGAGCGCGAATGCCTCGCCGATGAACGGGCTGACGACGCGGTCCTTCGCTCCCGCCAGCAGCAGCGCCGGCGGATCGCCCGCGCCCGCGTAGCCGATCGGCGCGACTTCCTCGGGGTGCGGCCAGGCGCCGAACGCGCGCTCGGTCTCCGGCGAATCGCCGGGCAAAAAGTCATAGGGTCCGGCGAGGCCCACGAGGCCCTTCATCGCCCTGCGATCCGCGCCCAGCCAGCGTTCGTCGACCGCCAGCATGGCGGCGATGTAAGCGCCCGCCGAATGCCCCGCGAGGACGATCCGCTGTGGATCGCCGCCGTACTCGCCCACGTGCGCCTCCGTCCAGCGCACGGCGGCCGCGCCGTCCTCGACGAAATCGGGATAGGGGTGTTGCGGGAGCAGCCGGTAGTCGGGCACTACGACCACGAAGCCTCGCGCCGCGAGCGCCCGGCCGACGAAGCCGTAGCCGGCGCGATTGCCGCTCGCCCAACTTCCGCCGTAGAAGAACACGATCACCGGACGCGGCCCTGTTCGCGCCGCGGGCTCGTACACGTCGAGCCGCTGGCGCGGGTCTGGGCCGTAGGCGATTCCCTTTCCGCTGCGCTGGACGCCCGCATCCTTGGGAACGATCGCATTGAACGCGGTGACCGGCGTGCACGCGCCGAGCGCCGCGGCGATCAGCGCCGCGGCGACCCGCCTCAAGCTTCCGCGTCCGCCAGCACCGCGGCGCGCAAGCCTGCGATCCCCAGGCCCTTCTCCGCGCTGGTGACGTGCACTTCGGGAAACGCCGCCGGGTGCTTGCGCGCCTCGGCCTGGGTCTCCGCCAGCGTGCGTTCGAGCTCGCTCGCCTTGAGCTTGTCGGCCTTGGTCAGCACCACCCTGTAAGCGGCGGCCGCCTGGTCCAGCATCGTCATCATCTCGCGGTCGACGTCCTTGGGGCCATGCCGCGCGTCCACCAGCACCAGCGTGCGCTTCAAGACCTGCCGGCCGCGCAAGTAGTCGCGCACGAGCGCCTTCCACCGTTCGACCACTTTTACCGGGGCCTTGGCGAAGCCGTAACCGGGCATGTCGACCAGCCGCAGCTTGAGCGGATCGCCGACGTCGAAGAAGTTGAGCTCCTGCGTGCGGCCGGGTGTCACCGACGCGCGGGCGATCGCCTTGCGCCCGGTGAGCGCGTTGAGCAGGCTGGACTTGCCGACGTTGGAGCGCCCGCAAAGCGCGATCTCGGGCGCCGCCGGATCGGGCAGGAACTTGAGTTGCGGGGCCGACAGCAGGAAGCTTACCGGCCCGGCAAACAGCTTGCGGGCGCGTTCCTCGAACTCGTCGTTCATGGCGAGGTCCTTCGAGACGGGACTTCAGACTTCGTCTTCAGCCCCTCCTCAGGACGAACGGGAGAGCTTCCCACGTCCCCGTTCGTCCTGAGGAGCGAGGCCGCAGGGCGAGCGTCTCGAAGGATCACCCCTTCGCCTTCTTGGCGTCGCGCGCGGTCGCGCGGTCACGGTCGGCCTTGTCCTTGTCCGCCTGCGCGCGAAGCTGCGGGTGCTGCGAGTAGAGGTAGCTCTGCTGCGCAAGGGTAAGCAGGTTCGAGGTGATCCAGTAGATCAGCAGGCCGGCCGCAAACGGCGCCATGACGAACATCATCACCCACGGCATGATCGAGAACATCTGCTGCTGGACCGGGTCCATCGTCGCCGGGTTGAGGCGGAAGGTGAGGAACATCGTGATCCCCAGCAGCACCGCCAGCACGCCGATGCCCAGGAAGCTCGGCGGGGTGAACGGGAGCAGCCCGAACAGATTGAGGATGTGCAGCGGATCGGGCGCGGAGAGATCGTGGATCCACAGCGCGAACGGCTTGTGACGCATGTCGATCGACAGCATCAGCACCTTGTAAAGCCCGAAGAAGATCGGAATCTGCAGCAGGATCGGCAGGCAGCCGGCGAGCGGGTTGACGCCTTCCTGCTTGTAAAGCGCCATGACCTCCTGCTGCTGCTTCTGCTTGTCGTCCTTGTAGCGTTCCTGCAGCGCCTTCATCTTGGGCTGGATGGCCTTCATCGCGGCCATCGACTTGAACTGCTTCTGCGCCACCGGGAACATCAGCCCGCGCACGATCAGCGTCAGCAGGATGATCGCGACCCCGAAGTTTCCGACCAGGCCGTAGAGCTGCTTGAGCAACCAGTGGATCGGCTTCTCGACGATGCCGA
>JBQCFR010000301.1:0-5771 GCA_051958885.1 Tsuneonella sp. | reverse complement strand
GGGGGGGCGGGGGTGGCGGTGGGCCGTGGGTTTTCGGGTGGGCGGTTCAACCACCCACAACAGCCCCCGGTCGTGGGCGGGCCCGCCCCCGCCCCGCGGGGCGCCCCGCCCCCCCCTGCGCCGCCGCCTGATCCCCCTCCGCCGCGCCTGCGGCGCGCCACCTCCCCCAGTGGGGGAGATTCTCTAGGGAAAACACCGTCACGCTCCGCGGCGCCAGCTCTACCTGCTCCCCCGCCCGCGCGCGGTCGTAGGCGCGGCGGCCCTCGACCCTGAGCGCCGAATACGTGGGCGGTACCTGCTCGATCGGTCCGGTAAACCACCCGAGCACCGTTTCTATCTCCGCCCGAGACGGCTGGTGGTCGCTGCTCGCCACCACCGCGCCCTCGCTGTCGAGCGTATCGGTCTCGGCCCCGAAAGCGATGGTGAACTCGTAGACCTTGCTCGCGTCGAGCATGCGACCGGCGAGCTTCGTCGCCTCGCCCAGCGCGATCGGGAGCACCCCCTCGGCCAGCGGATCGAGCGTGCCCCCGTGGCCGACCTTGACCTTGGGATAGCCGCCTTCGCGCAAGCACCGCTTGACCGCGGCGACCGCCTGCGTCGAGCCCAGCCCGCGCGGCTTGTCGAGGATCAGCCAGCCATGAGGAGGTGCCCGTCCCGGCGCACTCACGCGCCGGCGACCCAGTTGGTCAGCATGAGGAATCGGTCGATCACCCAGTTCGCCGGCGGCAGCAACAGCCGGACGAGGATTTGCGCGCCGGGAAGCAGCCAGGGCACGATTAGCAGCAGCACGAACACCAGCACGAACCCGAGCGGGCGCAGCCGCGCATAGACCGCCGCCGCGCGGCGCGGCAGCACACCTTCGACGATGTGCGAACCGTCGAATGGGGGGATCGGCAGAAGGTTGAACAACCCGAGAAACACGTTGATCAGCATGAAGTCGAACAGCGCGGTGCCCGCGACGTGCATCGCGCCGCCGGCATCGGCGATCACCGGCAGCCCGCTCTGCCCGAGCACCATCCGCGCCTGACTCGGCGCGAATAGCCCAAGCGCGATCGCCCCGAGCGCCGCGAGCAGGAAATTCATCGCGGGTCCGGCGGCCGCGACCGCCATCATTCCGAAGCGCGGGTTGTCCAGCCGGCGGGCATTCACCGGCACCGGCTTGGCCCAGCCGAACACGGGCGCGCCCGTCAGCGCCAGCAGCCCGGGAAGAATCAGCGTGCCGAACGGATCGACGTGCCGGATCGGGTTGAACGTGAGCCGCCGCTGCTCGCGCGCGGTCGGATCGCCCAGCGCCAGCGCCGCCCAGCCGTGCGACACCTCGTGGAACACGATGGCGATCACCAGGCAGGGGATCAGGATCAGCGCGAGCAGCAGCGTTTCGGACATGGCGGCTATGTAGTGCGCCCCAGCGCCTCGCTGAAGTGCCTGCGACACAGGGCGACATATCGGTCGTTGCCGCCGATCTCGGTCTGCGCGCCCTCGCTCACCGCCTCCCCGCTCGCGTCGACCCGCAGGTTCATCGTCGCCTTGCGGCCGCAGTGGCAGACGGCCTTCAGTTCGACCAATGAATCGGCGATCCCGAGCAGCGCGGCCGAGCCTTCGAACAGCTCGCCGCGGAAGTCGGTGCGCAAGCCGTAGCAGAGCACCGGAATGTCGTGCCGGTCCGCCACCCCGGCGAGCTGCCAGACCTGGTCGCGGGTGAGGAACTGCGCCTCGTCGACCAGCACGCAAGCGATCGGCTCGCGCGCATGGTCCTCGATCACGCGGGCGGCGATGTCGGTGCCGCTTTCGAACCGGTGCGCATCGCTGGCGAGGCCGATCCGGCTCGAAATCGCGCCGAAGCCGGGCCGATCGTCGAGCGCGGCGGTCCACAGCGACACGCGCATGTCGCGCTCGCCGTAGTTGAACGCCGCCTGCAGCAGGGTCGAGCTCTTTCCCGCGTTCATGCTCGCGTAGTAGAAATAGAGCTTGGCCACCCGCCGTCAGCCTCGCGGCTTGAGCGTCCCGAGCCACGCGACCAGCGCCTCGGACAGCGCAATGCGACGGTCGGAGAAGCTGTGGTCGGTGTCCCACACCGCGCCGCTGACGTGTTCATTGCCGGCCTGCCGCGCGGCGGCCATGTAGCCGAGGTTGCCCTCGCCCCCGCCGCGGGTCGCGCCGTAGACCGCAAGTGGCCGGTCGCCGAACGCGGCGACACGGCGAAGCAGATCGAACCGCACCGCTCCGCCGACGATCTCCTGCGCCAGCGCCTCTTCGCTTGTGCCGGCGAGCGGCGGCAGATCGGCCTCCGCTTCGGCGTGCCAGGCGGCGCGGCCCTCGGGTGTGTCCGCCAGCCGGGCCTCGGCGCGAATGTTCCACGCATCGAGGAGGAACAGGCCGATCACCCGCGGATCGTCGGCTGCGGCGTCGGCGGCCATGAAGCCGCCCATCGAATGGCCGGCGACCGCGATCCGCCTCCGGTCGACGGCGAACTTCGCGGCGTTCTCGGGGGCGCGCAACCAGGCGAGCGCGGTATGGGCGTCTTCGGCCGCATGGCCGAACGAGAACGCACCGCGGCTGCCCCACGAGCCGCGGTAGTGCAGTGTCAGCACGTTCCATCCCGCGCGCCGCGCGGCCTGCGCGAGATCGAGGTTCTGCTCGTTGCCCGGAAAGCCGTGGAGCAGCAGCAGCGTGGGATGATCGCCCGCGCCGGCCGCGCGATAGAGCACGGCGTTCATTGCGCCATCGTGCGCAGGAATGACCAACGCCTCCAGCGACGCCGGGTGCGTCGCATCGAATGGCGGGTCGGAAATCGCCGGCGACGCCGCCCAGGCCGTCGCCGATGCGACGAGCAGCGAAAATGCAATCAACGTGCGGACCATCGGAAAAACCCCTCCCCGCGCCGAGGACTAGGCGTCACCCTCGCCCAAGTCACGCGCGACCTTGGGGTCGGCGAGCAGCCGTTCAATCCGGTCTGCCTCGTCGAAGCTCTCGTCGGCGCGGAATTGAAGGCGCGGGGCGAACTTGAGGCCGAGGCGCTTGGCCACCTCGCGCTGGAAGAACGCGGTGTTGGTGCGCAGCGCCTTCAGCACCTCGCCTTCGTCCTCACCCAGCAGCGGCTTCACGTAGGCGGTGGCGTTGCGCAAGTCGGGCGTCATCCGCACTTCGGTGACCGACACCGAGTGCGCGGTGAGCACCTCGTCATGCGCCTCGCCGCGCGCGAGCAGCTCGGACAGGATATGCCGCACCCGTTCGCCCACCTTGAGCACGCGGACCGACTGCTGTTCGGGGGTGGACTGGTTGCGGACCATCAGGGGAACTTCTCGATAATCCTCTTGAGCGAACGCAGGTTGCGCGCGGTGCCGCGGCAACCGAGCCGGCGGGCGACGAAGGCGCCGGTCAGCTTGCTGCCTGCGACCCCGTTCGCGAAGTCGATGTGCAGCGCACGGTCGCCGAGCGCAACCTTCTCGGCGCCGCGACCAGCGTGGTCTTCGACCAGCGCCGCGAACTGCGCCTGCGTGGGCTGGCGCTCGAGAAACATTACATGCACGAACTTGTCCTCGGCAGCGCCGGCGAAAGGGCTCTCCGCCAAAGCTGCTTCGATCTCGGCCTTGGTGCGCACCGCCGCGAACGTCTCTATGCCGAAGCGGTTCTTCACCACCCCGGCGATCTCATCCTCCAGCTTCGCATCGGGTGTACGCAGATGATCGAACAGCACGTTGCCGCTGGCGACCACCGTGACGACGTTTGCGAACCCAGCGTCTTCCAATGCCGCCTTGAGGTCCGCCATCTTGACCCGGTTGCCGCCCACGTTGATCGAACCGAGCAGCGCGGCGTAGCGAGGCATCAGTCGCCGTCCTCGCGGGGCGCCGCCGGGCGCATTGTCGGGATCGCGGTCGAGCTGGCGCGGGCGAGCACCTGCCCCTCTTCGCTCAGCAGTTCTCCTTCGAGAAAGATCACCCGCCGCCCGGCGCGGACCACCCGGCCCTTGCCGACGATCGTCGCCCCTTCAGGCAGCAGGCCCAGCAGCGACATCGAAATATCGAGGTTCAGCGGCGCTGCCTCGCCTCCGGTCATCGCGACGTAGGCATAGCCCATCACATCGTCGAGATAGCCGGCCATGAGCCCGCCCTGCACGCCCCCGCGCCAGGTGCACATCTGCGGCAGGACCTTGAACCGCATGGTCGCAGTCGCGGTCTCCGCATCGAACCCGACGAGCTCGGATGCGAGCAGCGCGGTGTGGGGCGAGCCATGCTCGCCCGTCCAGTCACCCTGCTCAGCAGCCGCGCCGCTCACAGCGTCCGCTCACGCTCCTCGACCTCGAACACCTCGAGCTGGTCGCCCGCCTTGATGTCGTTGGTGTCGGCCAGCACGACGCCGCATTCGAGCCCGGCGCGGACTTCGTCGACGTCGTCCTTGAAGCGCCGCAGCGACTGGATGGTGGTCGCCGAGACGATGACGTCCTCGCGGGTGAGACGGGCGTGGAGACCCTTGCGGATCGCGCCCTCGACCACCAGCAGGCCGGCGGCCTTGTCCTTCTTGCCTGCGGGGAAGACCTGCTTGACCTCGGCGCGGCCGAGCACGTTCTCGATCTTGAGCGGGCCGAGCACGCCGGCCATTTCCTTGCTGACGTCTTCGGTCAGGTGATAGATGACGTCGTAGTACATCATCCGCACCTTGTCCCGAGCAACGAGATCGCGCGCCTTGGGGTTGGGACGCACGTTGAAGCCGATGATCGGCGCGCTCGACGCCGCGGCCAGCACCACGTCGCTCTCCGTGATCGCGCCCACGCCGGCGTGCAGCACGCGCACCTTGATCTCGTCGTTCGAGAGGTTGTGGAGCGCGCTGACGATCGCCTCGACCGAGCCCTTGACGTCGGCCTTCACCACCACCGGCCATTCGACCACGTTCGACTGGAGGTTGGAGAACATCGTGTCGAAGTTGGTCGGCGCGAGCGCGGTGCGCTTCTCGGTCGCCATCTCCTGGCGGTACTGCGCGACTTCGCGGGCGCGCTGCTCGTTCTCCACCACGGTCATCTGGTCGCCGGCATCGGGCACGCCGCCCAGGCCGAGCACCTCGACCGGAACCGACGGACCGGCTTCCTTCACCTGCTTGCCCTTGTCGTCGATCAGCGCGCGCACGCGGCCGCTCTCGGTGCCGACCACGAAAGTGTCGCCGCGCTTGAGCGTGCCGCGGGTGACGAGCACCGTCGCCACAGGGCCGCGGCCCTTGTCGAGCTGGGCTTCGACCACGGTGGCCTCGGCGTCGCGGTCGGGCCGCGCCTTCAATTCGAGCAGTTCGGCCTGGAGCAGGATCTTGTCTATCAGCTCGTCGAGCCCCGCCTTGGTCTTGGCCGAGACCTCGACGTCCTGCACGTCGCCGCTCATCTCCTCGACGATCACTTCGTGTTCGAGCAGCCGCTCGCGGATGCGCTGGGCGTTGTATTCCTCGCGGTCGGCCTTGGTGATCGCCACGATCATCGGCACGCCCGCGGCCTTGGTGTGATTGATCGCCTCGATGGTCTGCGGCATGATCCCGTCGTCGGCCGCGACCACCAGCACGACGATGTCGGTCACGTTGGCGCCGCGGGCGCGCATCTGCGTGAACGCCTCGTGGCCGGGTGTGTCGAGGAAGGTGATCTTGTCGCCGCCCTTGGTCGTGATCTGGTAGGCGCCGATGTGCTGGGTGATGCCGCCGGCCTCTCCCTTGACCACGTCCGTCCCGCGCAGCGCGTCGAGCAGGCTGGTCTTGCCGTGATCGACGTGCCCCATGATCGTGACCACCGGGGGACG
>JBQCFR010000300.1:0-6987 GCA_051958885.1 Tsuneonella sp. | reverse complement strand
CGACTGCAGCAGCCCCGAGACGATGCCGCGCATGCGCATCGGGATCGTCTCCATCACCAGGCTCGCGCCGAGCCCCCACTCGCCGCCCATCGCGAAGCCGAACAGCGCCCGGATCACCAGCAGTTGGCCGAGCGAGCCCGCGAGGCCCGACAGCCCGGAGAGCACCGAGAACGCGGCGATGACCACCATCAGCATCGGCCGCCGGCCGAACCGGTCGCCCAGCCAGCCAAACGCGAGCGCGCCCGCGGGGCGCGCGGCGAGGGTGAGGAACAGCGCTTCGGACACCTGCTCGATGTCGGCGTCGAACTCGGCTGCGATCGCCTTGAGCATGAACACGAGCAGGAAGAAGTCGAACGAGTCGAGCATCCAGCCGAGATAGCTCGCCCAGATCGCGGTCTTCTGCGGGCGGGTGAGCCCGCGATAGTCGGCGATCAGCCCCATGTCCCCGCGTCTCCCCCGCTTTACGGCGCCCTCGCCCCATCGTAGCTTCGCCGGAACCGAGGGCAAGACGGGGGCTGGGCGCGATGGGCAAAGTTCTGGGGATCGGCGGCGTGTTCCTCCGCTCGGCCGATCCGGCGCGGCTGGCGGCGTGGTACCACCGCCACCTCCGCATGGCGGCGACCGAAGCGGGCAAGGCCGACCCGGACGGCAATTGGACCTGGGTGCAGGAAGCCGGCGACACCGCCTTCGCGATCTTCCCGGCGGACACCGACTACTGGCCCGCCGAGCGCCAGGTCATGCTCAACTTGCGGGTGACCGGGCTCGACGAGCTGCTCGCGCGGTTGATCGATGCCGGCATCGAGGCCGGACCTGCGGAGGAGATGGACGGCGTCGGCCGCTTCGCGCGGATCGCCGACTGCGACGGCAACCCGATCGAACTGTGGGAGGCGAGCGCGCCTAGGCCGGCTTCAGGTTGACCTGCTCGATGTGCCAGGCGAGCTGCGCGGGGGTGGCGCCGGGCACGTCGTTGACCCGCCGCAGCACGACCTCGCCCTTGAGCGTGGCCTTCGTCCCGTCGGCCCGCGTGCCGGTGACGGTGGCGGGCGCGGTGTAGTAGCTCGAGCCCGCCGCGCCTTCCATCGTGCCGCTGGGTACCGCGACAGTGATGGCCTGCAGCGGGTGGAACAGCGCGTTGAACTGCGCCGGGGAGAGCTGCGCCTTCGCGGCGTCACCCATCATCGACCAAGCCTGGTCGAATTCTCGCTGCTCGATCCCGCGCGCCCAGGCGAGCAGCATGGCGCGCGCGCCCTTTTCGCCCTTGGCGGCGTCGCCGGTCAGCGCGGCGGGAGTGATATCGGGGTGGCCGTCGTTCTCCCCCGCCACGGGCGTGGCCGAGCCCGTGGCGGCGGTGTCGCTGGCGACGGGGGAGGGCGTGCCCTGCGGCATGGCCGGTGCGGTCGGCGTGCCGGTGCCGCGCGCGCCGGTGCTCGCCTCGGGCCCCGGCGCGAAGTTGGAGCCGCACGCCGCCAGCGCCAGCGCGCCGGCGAGCGCGGACGCGGCCGAACGAATGGGATGTCGCATGATGAAGTCCTCGCACTTTCGTCGCGCAAGGAACGGGTGGAGCCGGCGCGCTGTTCCGCGGCGCGCCTCTCGCGCGGGCTATTTCGGCGCGAGCACCATCAGCATCTGGCGGCCTTCGAGCCGGGGAAACGCTTCGACCTTGGCGATCTCGGCGACGTCTTCCTGCACCTTGCGCAGCAGGTTCATGCCGAGCTCCTGGTGCGCCATCTCGCGCCCGCGGAACCGCAAGGTCATCTTGACCTTGTCGCCTTCCTCGATGAACTTGACCACGTTGCGCATCTTCACGTCGTAATCGTGCGTGTCGATGTTGGGACGCATCTTGATCTCCTTGATCTCCTGCGTCTTCTGGGTCTTGCGCGCCTGGTTGGCTTTCTTCTGCGCCTCGTACCGATGCTTGCCGACATCGAGGAACTTTGCCACCGGCGGATCGGCGTTGGGCGAGATTTCGACGAGGTTGAGGCCGACTTCGGCCGCCTGCTCGATCGCTTCGCGGGTGTACATCACGCCGAGGTTCTCGCCGTTCTCGTCGATGACGCGAACCTTGTCGGACTGAATCAGATTATCGTAGCGCGGGCCGCTCTTCACGGGCGGTTGCAATGAGCGCCGGGGGGGACGGGCTATGGGGCGTTCTCCTGGTCTTGCCGTTATTTGTGTGCGCTACTTAGGGGCAGTCGGGCGGATTCGCCAGCGGAACCCGCTAGGCCGCCGCGCGCCACAGCGGGAATGTGGCAAGCTTGCCACCGGCGGGCAGCACAGCATCGATCGCCCGCGCCGGCTGGAGCGCCTTGAGGATCGCCGGATCGCCCGCGTTCATCCCGCCGGTGAGGGCGCCGAACGCGGGCAGGATCATGCGCCCGCTGCCTCGCCCGTCCGCACTTACGACAGCGCAGGCGCGGCGAATGCGCCGCTCGCGCACGGTGAGCTGGACCCGCGGATGGTAGTGGCCGGAGAGCTCGGGCCTAATCTCGCCTGCGTGGGCGCGGTGGCGAAGCACCAGCCCGGCAAGCTCGAGCTCGTCCACTAGCATCCCGCCGGCGCGCGCCTCGGCCACGCGGCCGTCCTTGCCCAGGTCGTGATTGCCGGTAATCCACACCCAGTCGGTCGCTCGGGTGAGCGCGGCGAGCATGCCCGCCGCGTGCGGCTCGAGCCGCTCGGCCCCGCGCGGATCGTGGAAGTTGTCGCCCAGCGTATAGACCCGCCGCGCGCCCGTTTCGCGGATCGCCAGAGCGAGTCGCTCGAGCGTTTCGCGGCTGTCGTAGGGCGGGAGCATTTGTCCGGCCTGCGCGAAGAAGCTCGCCTTTTCGAGGTGCAGGTCGGCGACCAGCAGCGCGCGCTCGCGCGGCCAGTAGAGCGCATTGCCCTTTGTGAGAGCGAATTCCTCGTCGGCGAACGAAAGGGGAACCATGACCGGCCCTTGCCCCAGCGGTCCCGCCTTGGCAAGGGATTTGGATGACCGATTGGAACCCTTACACCGCCCGCGCAAAGGTCTGGTTCGAAGACCTGCGCGACCGGATCTGCGCGGAGTTCGAGACGATCGAGCGCGAGGCGGGATCAGACGCTGCGTTCGAATACACGCCGTGGACGCGCGAGGAAGAAGGCAACGCCGACCCCGGCGGCGGCACCCGCGGGGTGATGAAGGGGCGGGTGTTCGAAAAAGTGGGCGTCAACGTCTCGACCGTCCACGGCACCTTCGCGCCCGAGTTCGCGCGCACGATTCACGGCGCGGAGGAGACCCCGGAATTTACCGCCACCGGGATCAGCCTGGTCGCGCACATGGCCAACCCGCACGTGCCCGCGGTGCACATGAACACGCGCTTCCTGACCACCGGCAAGGCGTGGTTCGGCGGCGGGGCGGACCTCAATCCGCCGATCCCCTACGAGGAGGACACCGAGCAGTTCCACGCCGCCTTCCGCGCCGCGTGCATGGGCCACAACCCGACGTACTACGACCGCTTCAAGAAGTGGGCCGACGAATACTTCTTCATCCCTCACCGCGGGGTGCACCGCGGCGTGGGCGGGGTGTTCTACGACCATCTCGAATGCCCCGACGAAGCGGCGTGGGAGCGCAACTTCGCGTTCACTCAGGATATCGGCCGCGCGTTCCTCGAAGTCTTTCCCAAGCTCGTGCGCCGGCGCATGGCAAGCGCGTTCACCCCTGCGGACAAGCAGACGCAGCTCGAATGGCGCGGCCGCTACGCCGAGTTCAACCTCGTCTACGACCGGGGCACGCTGTTCGGACTCAAGACCGGCGGCAACATCGACGCGATCCTGATGAGCCTGCCGCCAGAAGCGATGTGGAGCTAGGTCGCTTGTCTGCTGCCGCCGGCGCGATCAACCGTCTGCGGGGGCGGTGCCGTCGACGATATACCACCAGTCGCCGATCTTCTCGCAGTGCGCGGTCGGTGACAGCACGCCGAGGGGGTTCGAGGCGCCCTTGCGCGCATCGTAGTTGGCCCACGCGATCGCCTTTGAGCACTCGCCGTGAGTGCGGTAGGCCGGGCTCACTTGTGCCCACGCGGCGCCCGACAGGACTGCGGCGGCGGCGGCTATAGCCATCGGACTTCGTCTCATGATACCACTCCTGAAGGGCAAGCATGATGCGACCGCGGTAAGTCTTGCCTCCGCCCGTTCTCTAACACGCCCGGGGACCTGTGTGCCGCTGCGGATGGCGGCGTCCCGCATTGGGGCGAACGATCAGCTAACCCTTTCTAACCGAGTCGGCGAGTCTGCATTTTGCACCGCGGACCGCACGCGCTGGCTCGTCTCCTCCCCCCACCGCTCTGGAGTGTCCCGATGCACCGTTTCGCCGCCGCCCTGTCGCTGCTCGTGTTCGCGCCTGCTTGCACGAACGTAGGCGCATTGAAGGAGCCGCCCGCCCTCGTGGCTCCGGTGCTCACCAGTGCCGACGCGCGCGATCCGTTTACGTATGCCGAGGCCGAGAAGGCGCGGGTCACGCACGTCGATCTCGATCTGGCGCTCGATTTCGCGCGCCAGCGGGTCGGCGGCATCGCCACGCTCGACGTGCTGGCGCAGCCCGGGGTCGACACGGTGGTGCTCGACGACGACGGGCTGCAGATCGCGCGGATCACTGACGCGGCGGGCAAGGTGCTGCCGTTCACCGTCGGCGCGGCGCAGGAGGGTAAGGGCGCGCCGCTGCGGGTCACGATCGGGGATTCGCGCCGCATCCGCATCCAGTACACCGCCAATCGCAGCGCCGGCGCGCTCCAGTGGCTCGCGCCCGAACAGACCGCGGGCAAGGTCCACCCGTTCCTGTTCAGCCAGGGCCAGGCGATCCTCAACCGGAGCTGGATCCCGACGCAGGACAGCCCCGGCATCCGCCAGACGTGGCGCGCGCGGATCACCGCGCCCAAGCCGCTGACGGTGGTCATGTCGGGCCTGCGGCAGGGCGAGCCCGAGGACCTCGGCGACCGGCGCGCGTTCACTTACGCGATGGACAAACCTGTCGCGCCCTATCTTATCGCGATCGCCGCCGGCGACATCGCCTTCCGCGCGCTCGGTCCGCGTACTGGCGTGTGGGCCGAGCCGGCGACGCTCGATGCCGCCGCCTACGAACTGGCCGACACCGAGAAGATGGTGAGCGCGGCGGAGAAGCTCTACGGCCCCTATCGCTGGGGCCGCTACGACATGATCGTGCTGCCGCCGAGCTTTCCTTACGGAGGAATGGAAAACCCGACGCTGACGTTCCTGACGCCGACGTTCATCGCGGGCGATCGCAGCCTTAACGGTCTGGTGGCGCACGAGCTGTCACATTCGTGGTCGGGCAATCTGGTGACGAACGCCAACTGGGCGGATTCTTGGCTCAATGAAGGCGTCACGACCTATTTCGAGAACCGCATCATCGAGCAGCTCTACGGGACCAAGCGCGCAAGGCAGGAAGCCGCGCTGAGCTTCGCCGGGATGGAGAAGGAGATCGCGGACGCCGGGCCGAACAACCCCGAGACCGCGCTCCACCTGCCCGACAGCGTCGCGGGCCCGGACAGCGGGCTGGGCGGGGTGATCTACGACAAAGGCGCGGAGTTCATGCGCACGATTGAGCAGACGGTGGGGCGCGAGCGGTTCGACGCCTGGCTGCGCCAGTGGTTCGACAATCACGGGTTCCAGCCGGCGACCAGCGCGATGATCCTCGCTGACCTGAACGCGAACCTCGTCAAGGGCGATCCGGCGCTGGCCGTGCGGCTCAAGCTCGACGAGTGGATCTACCAGCCGGGCCTGCCGGCGAACGCCGTCCGGCCCGATCCCGCGGCTTTCGCCGAAGTCGACGCGGCGGCGGCGAGTTATGCGGCGGGCGGCGCGATTCCGGCCGCGGCATGGAAGCACTGGACCACCGCCGAGCGGCTGCGGTTCATGGCCAAGGTGCCCGCGAAGCGCAGCGCCGCGCAGCTCGCCGCGCTCGACGGCGCGCTCGGGCTGACGGGGGAGGGGAACGACGAGATCCTGTTCGCCTGGCTCCAGCTCGCGCTCGCCAACCGTTACGAGCCGGCGGTGCCGGCGGCGGAGAGCTTCCTCGCGCGGGTCGGCCGCGGGAAGTTCGTCGCCCCGCTGTTCCGCACGCTGATGGAGCAGGGCGACTGGGGCCCGCCGATCGCGCGGCGCATCTACGCCAGGACCCGCGCGGGCTATCACCCGGTCACGCGCGAGGCGGTCGACAAGACGATGAAGGGCGAGCGGAGCGGGTTCTAGCGGCGACCGAGCGCCTCTCTCCCCTTGCGGGAGAGATACGGAGACTTGGCGGCTTGCCGCCTAGTCGCAGTTGAGAGGGGGCGGCGCCGCGGATCGCCGGAGCTGGCGCTCCGGACCCCGCGCCAAACCCGCTCCCGCAGGGGGAGCGGGCTAAGGCGTCACGCGATCCACAGCCGGAGCAGCCAGGCGACGACGCCGAGCGCCGCGACGCTCGCGGCCCAGATCGCGGCGAACCACGCCAGCCGCCGCCACAGCGGGGCGCGGGTGCGGCCGATCGCGGCGGTGCGGTCCGCCGGCTCGCTCAATGGTAGCCTTCCGCCCCGACCTTGCCGCGGAACACCCAATAGGCCCACCCGGTGTAGGCGAGGATCAGCGGCAGCGTGAGCGCGATGCCGACGAGCATGAAGGTCTGGCTACGGGCGGGCGCGGCGGTGTCCCAGATGGTCAGCGCGCCGGGCACGACGTAGGGCCAGATCGTCACGCCCAAGCCCGCCATGCCGAGCAGGAACAGCGCCAGCGCGAGCAGGAACGGCGCGACCTCCCACCGCTTGCGCAGGCCGTAGAACAGCGCGAACGCGATGATCGCGGTGAGCAGCGGCACCTGGCTGGTGAAGTAGACCTGCGGGCTGCCGAGCCAGCGGTGGCGGTACTCGGGCAGCAGCGCGAGGTTGGCGAGGCTGACGCCGGCCATCAGCACCAGCGTCGCGACGCCCGCCCAGGCGGCGAGGCGGCGCGCGCGGTCCTGCACCTCGCCCTCGAGCTTCC
>JBQCFR010000299.1:0-4761 GCA_051958885.1 Tsuneonella sp. | reverse complement strand
GCGCGGTTGACGACGATCAGCTGCGGCATGTGTACTCGTCCCGTTGCGTTTGCCCTGTCGGGCGCTCGGCGCGGCTGCTACGGGTTGCCCGCCGCTTTGGCAAGACGGGAGAAGTGACAGGGATGGGCGTTTCGGCCGAGGCGATCCGCGAAAGCCTGGACGCGGTGGCGGCGCGGGAGCCGGCGATCGCCCGCGCCCTCGCCGCTGCCGGCTATCCCGAGCCGCGCATCCGCGAGCGCGGCTACCGCACGATGCTGCGCACGATCGTCGGCCAGCAGGTCAGCGTCGCGGCGGCGGCGAGCATGTGGCGCAAGCTCGAGGCCGGGCTGGGCGAGGAGATGCTCGCGGCCGAGCTGCTCGCGCGCGACTTCGACACTCTGCGCGCCTGCGGCCTGTCGCGCCAGAAGCAGGGCTACGCCCGCTCGCTGTGCGAGCTCGTCGAAAGCGGCGAGATCGATTTCGGCAACCTCCCGGCCGACGACGAGGAGGCGATCACCGAACTCGTCAAAATCAAGGGGATCGGCCGCTGGTCGGCGGAGATCTACCTGCTGTTCGCCGAAGGCCGCCGCGACATCTGGCCGGCGGGCGATCTCGCCGTGCAAGCCGGCCTCGGCCGGATACTGGGGCTGGAAGAGCGCCCCAGCGAGAAGGCGGTGCGCGAACTCGCCGAACCCTGGCGCCCCCACCGCGGCCCGCTCGCGATCTTCACGTGGCACTACTACGCCTACAGTCGCGCACCGGTTTGATGGGGGGAATCGGGGTAGTGAGAAAAAGCTGCCTGACAGCACACGACCCCATTGCGGACGTTCCGTTGGATCGTATGTTGCGGGTATGAAGGCTTTTGGTCTTTCTTCCCTCGTCGTAGCTTTTGTCTTCGCTGCACCTCCTGTTTTTGCGCAGGAGGCGGACGGATCTGCGGGCGAAGAAATCATCATGAATGCGTGGACCAACTCCAAGGATTGTAATCGCGACAACGCGACAAAGCTTTCCTTCTCCGAGGTCGCTGCGGATGCTGACGTCCTTATCGGTCAGTGCGTCAGCCTCGCAGGCTACTGGTATGGCAGGGGACTTTTCCGAAGTGAGAAAGACGCTCAGCGCAAAGGGTCTCTAGTTAAACCGGACCTGCGCGGAAGGCGCATTGGCCTGTATGCCAATTGGGAGTTGCTCGGCGATCCGCCGAGGGAGCCAAGATGGCAGCGGTTTGTGGGTAAAGTGGGTCGGTGTGAGACCCAGTGGCCGCGTGCAATGATGGTAATGGGATTTTGCCATTACACCGGCGGGCCGATTCTGCTCGTTTCGGAAGCGATCCCCGACGACGAGAGGGATGGCAGGTAACCACCCAATATCTGACATTGGAAACCAGCTCAGCCTGGCTTTGACTGCAGACTGTCGGTTTTCGGCGCTCGCTGTCGAGAAGCTGCCTGTCAGCACACGACCCCATTGCGGAAGTTCCCCCGTTGACCCGATGCGGCTCTAGGAAAGCGCTCTCTTATCAATGCGGAGGCTCTCAACCCATTGGTTCGGCCGGCCCGCATAGTAGTCCCGAAGACGATCTTCGACATGCTCAGGGTCCCATACGGCCGCGCACTCAAGGCCGTAGCACTCCGTGGCAGAAGCAGAGCGCTCCCAACCTGTGTCAGCGAACGAAGAATGGTAGAGCGCCAGCGCTCCGGTGACTGCATCCTGTTTGAAGAAATATGGCTCAGCTGCATTGTCAGGGGAGAGCGGCAAATTGCCAACTACGGACCAAGTGCCGTTCCTCACCGCATCGTTGTGAACCCAGATGCGGAATAGCACCGGGAGGGTAATCACCACATCCAACGACGCGTCTTCAGTGAATGCACCATCGAAGAACACGATCAGCGGCTCATCGGCAACCTGCGCGTAGGAATGCCGGCCGTCGGCTAAATTGACCTTCAGGAGGTCGCCAACGCGGCGACGAATGCGCTTGCTTGCCATAGCCACGGGTAAGCAACAAAAGCGAGGCAGCGCAACGTCCGCTTTCCACCCAATATCTGACATTGGAGACCAGCACAGCCTGGCTTCAATGCAGACTGTTGGCTTGCGGCGCTCGCAAAGATCTGCCCGGCCCCTTACGACCCATTCGGCCGCTAGCGAAGGGTCAACGCGCGTTCGCGATAAGAGTTAAGCCGATCGGCCAGATCGGCGGTCGAACAAGGCCAAGCCCCGCTGATTCCAGCGTCGGCGCCCGCAAGATGCCTCGAAAGCCAGGCTGCTCGCGGCTTATGCTTAGGGTCAGCGTAGTTGAAGCCTACCATGGACGAGCCGGCCCGGATGCTCAGTGGAAAGAAGCCAGTCACATCTTGCCAAGCAGTCTTGCTAGGTTTTCGCGATAGCCCGCCGGACGTGGAGAATCCGTCGCTATCGAGTGTAAGTGAAAGAGGTCTAAGGAGACGAACTGCAAAGAGGGCGGCGCAGAGTCCGAAAAGCCAACCTATCCAAGCAGGCAGTTGGTGATCGCGCAAGAAGGCAAAAGCACCAACGAAAATCAGCGTCCCCGCCAGCAAGAGGACAATCTTAACTCGCGATTCGACGATGCGCACCACTTCCATCCGCGCTGTTATGGCCGAGAGTGACCGATCTGCAATGTTCGTTTCTCAGCCAATGGCGGACATTGCCCCCCACCCCGCTACAACAAACCCGCGCTCTGACCGGCCTTGCAGTCCTTCGCTTTGTGTCTTAGCTGGATAACACAGCAAGAGGGGAGACTTGCCATGATCAACCTCGTCCGCGCAGCGCTGCTCGCGTCCGCCGCCTTGGCGCTCACCGCCAGCCCTGCATTCAGCCAAGAGAAACCGATGACCGCACCGACCTCCGCCACCGCCGCCCGCGAGCAGGCCGCGCTGATTCCGCGCGAAGACCTGTTCGGCAACCCCACGCGCGCCGGCGGGCAGCTGAGCCCGGACGGCCAATGGCTGAGTTGGCTCGCGCCGAAGGACGGCGTGCTCAACGTGTGGATCGCGCCGTCAAGCGATCCGGCCAAGGCCAGGGCGATGACCGCCTCGGCCGACCGGCCGATCCGGCAGTACTTCTGGGCGCCCGACAGCCGCAGCCTGCTCTACATCCAGGACAAGGGCGGCGACGAGAATTTCCTGCTCTACGGCGTCGATGTGGCGAGCGGTAAGGAGACTACGCTCAGCCCGTTCGAGAAGACCCGCGTGATGCTGGTCGGCAGCTCGAAGACGAAGAAGGACAAGCTGCTCGTCGGGCTCAACAACCGCGATGCGCGCTTTCACGACGTCTACCTGCTCGATCTCGCCAGCGGCAAGCTGACCGAAGTCCTGCAGAACGATGGCTACGCCGGGTTCCTGGCGGACGACAACCTTGACCTGCGGATGGCGCTGCGGCCCAACGCGGCGGGAGGGATGGACTACTTCCCGGTTGAAGGCGGCAGGATCGCGGACAAACCGGTCGCGAGCACGGGCCTGGCGGATTCGCTCACCACCTCGCCCGCCGGCTACACCACCGACGGTAAGACGCTCTACTGGATCGACAGCCGCGGGCGGAACACCGCCGCGCTGATCGCGGTCGATACCGCGAGCGGCAAGCAGACCGTCATCGCCGAAAGCCCCAAGGCGGACATCGGCGGCACGCTGACCAATCCGCAGACCGGCAAGGTCGAGGCCTACTCGGTCGAATACCTGAGGAAGGACTGGACCGCGCTCGATCCGAAGGTGAAGGCCTCGCTCGACTGGCTCGGCAGCAAGCTGACCGGCGACTTCGGCGTCCAGTCGCGCACCGACGACGATGCCAAGTGGATCGTGTGGAACGATCCGGTGAACGCGCCGAGCAGGACCTACGTCTACGACCGCGCGAAGAACACGCTCAGCGAGTTCTACACCACGCGGCCCGAGCTCGTCGGCGCGCCGCTGCAGCCGATGCACCCGGTCGAAATCGGCGCGCGCGACGGCAAGACGCTGGTGAGCTATCTCACCCTGCCGCCGGGCAGCGACGCGGACGCCGACGGCGTGCCCGACCACCCGGTGCCGATGGTGCTGCTGGTCCACGGCGGACCGTGGGGGCGCAACAGCTACGGCTACAACGCCTACCACCAGTGGCTCGCCAACCGCGGTTACGCGGTCCTGTCGACCAACTTCCGCGCCTCGACCGGGCTGGGCAAGGACTTCATCGAGGCGGGCAACCTGCAGTGGGGCCGCGCGATGCAGGACGATCTCGACGACGCGATGGACTGGGCGGTGGCCAGGGGCATCGCGGCGAAGGACAAGGTCGCGATCATGGGCGGGAGCTACGGCGGCTACGCCACGCTCGCGGGCATGACCTTCACGCCCGAGCGCTACGCCTGCGGCGTGGATATTGTCGGCCCCTCCAATCTCGAGACGCTGCTCAAGACGATCCCGCCGTACTGGGCGCCGGTGGTCGAGCAGTTCCACCAGCGGATGGGCAATCCCGGCACACCCGAGGGCCTCGCGCTGCTGAAGGAGCGCAGCCCGCTCTACAGCGCGGACAAGATCGTGCGCCCGCTGCTGATCGGCCAGGGCGCCAACGATCCGCGCGTCAACCAGGCGGAAAGCGACCAGATCGTCGGCGCGATGAAGGCCAAGGGCATCCCGGTGACGTATGTGCTGTTCCCCGACGAAGGCCACGGCTTCGCCAAGCCGGCGAACGCCATCGCGTTCAACGCGGTGGCCGAGAATTTCCTCGCGACCTGCCTCGGCGGGCGGGCCGATCCGATCGGCGACGCAGTTGCGCACTCGACCGCCAAGATCGTCGAGGGCGGGC
>JBQCFR010000298.1:0-3292 GCA_051958885.1 Tsuneonella sp. | reverse complement strand
CCCCCCCTTTGCGTCTGTGTGTGGGGGCGGCGCTGGGCTCGGCCGCCGCCGGCCCCCCCCCCCGCCCCGCGCGCCCCCCCCGCCGCGCGGCGCGGGGGGCGGCGCCCCCCCCCCCCCCCCCCCCCCCCCCCCCCCCTCTGTCAGCCCTTCGGCCTGACATCTCCCCCCAAGGGGGAGAGGCGACGTCCGCTCACGCATCGACGAACTCCTCGCAGCGGTCGCACAAATCTCCGTCCTCCTCGACCTCGGGCAGGTAGCGCCAGCAGCGCCCGCACTTGTGGTTACGGGTCTCTGAAATTTTCAGCGTGTCGCCCTGATGAACCGTTGAAGAAATGAACAGCTCGGCAAGCAGGCCCGCGGCGGCGGGAAGCTCGGGAAGGGTAACTTCCGCCTCCAGGCTCGACCCGATGACTTTCTCGCGGCGGAGCGGCTCGATCGCCTCGGTCACCGTGGAGCGAAGCTCGCGCAGCCGCTTCCACTGCGCGTCGTCGACGCGAAGCTCAGGTGGCAGGTGGATGTTCGGCCATTCGAGCAGGTGGACGCTGCCGGCGTCGGGGAAGCGGGTCCCCCAGACTTCTTCGGCGGTAAAGACCAGCACCGGCGCGGCGTAGCGGACGAGGGCCATGAACAGCAGGTCGAGCACCGAGCGATAGGCTTTGCGGGTCTGAGACTGCTCGCCGGTCAGCGCGTTGACGTCGCAATAAAGGACGTCCTTTCGAATATCGAAATAGAAGGCGCTGAGGTCCTCGTTGCAAAAATCCGTCAGCGCCCGGACGTAATCGTTGAAATCGAAGGCCTGGATAGCGTGGTGAAGCCGCTCGTCGAGGTCCGAGAGAAGGCCGAGCATGTAGCGTTCGAGCTCGGGCATCTCCGCCGGGACGACGCCATCCGCTCCGTCGAACCCGCTGAGCGCGCCGAGCAGGTAGCGGAACGTGTTGCGGAGCTTGCGGTATTGATCGGCGACGCCGCCCAGGATTTCCTTCCCGATGCGGTGATCCTCGGTGAAATCGACCGACAGCGCCCACAGCCGAAGGATGTCGGCGCCATAGTCCTTCATCAGGTCGATGGGGCTGATCGTATTCCCCAGCGACTTGGACATCTTCATGCCCTTGGAATCCATGGTGAAGCCGTGGGTCAGAACCGCGTTGTAGGGTGCGCGGCCGCGGGTTCCGCAGCTTTCGAGGAGCGAGGACTGGAACCAGCCGCGATGCTGGTCGCTGCCTTCCAGCACGAGGTCCGCGGGCCAGCTTTCGTCGGGCCAGCGGCCGCTCAGCAGAGTGAAGACGTGGGTGCAGGCGCTGTCGAACCAGACGTCCAGGATGTCGCCGACCATCTCGTAGTCGTCGGGGGTGCGGTCGCCGAGGAAGTGCGCGGCATTTTCAGGTGCCCACGCGTCGATCCCGCTTTCGCGGAAGGCTTGGACGATGCGCTGGTTGACCTCCTGATAGACCAGGACCTCTCCGCTCGTCCTTTCGACAAACAAGGCGATGGGAACGCCCCAGGCGCGCTGACGGCTGAGCACCCAGTCGGGACGGCCTTCGACCATCGATCCGATGCGGTTGCGGCCCTTTTCGGGAACGAAGCGCGTGTCGGCGATCGCCTGCAGGGCGACCTGCCGAAGCGACGGCGAGGCACAAAAATCCTCGTCAGCCATGTTGAGCGCGCCGCCTTCGCTCTCCCACCGTTTTTCCGCGCGTGTCTTGGGGCTGAAGTGGGTCAGCGGCCGGTCCATCGCGATGAACCATTGCGGGGTGCAGCGGTAGATGACCTTGGCCTTCGACCGCCAGCTGTGCGGATAGCTGTGCCTGAAGTCCGCACTCGCGGCGAGCAGCGCGCCCGCCTCGCGAAGGTCGGAGCAGATCGGCCCGTCCGGCGCGTTGAACTTGGCGTTGATGACGCTGCCCTGTCCGCCGAGCCACAGCCAGTCGTTGCGATAGAAGCCGCCGCCGTCGACCGCGAACACCGGGTCGATGCCGTTGGCGCGGCACAGCTCGAAATCGTCCTCGCCATGGTCCGGCGCCATGTGGACGAGCCCCGTGCCCTGATCGGTCGTGACGAAGTCGCCCGGAAGGAAGGGCCGCGGCTTTGCGAAGAACCCGCCGAGCTTGTGCATCGGGTGGCGGGCGATGGTGCCGGCGAGGTCGGAGCCCTTCGGCGTGATTGCCCGGTGAATCTCGTCGCCATTGAGAAGGATCATGTCGTCATGCCCGACCCGGCCATCAGGAATGCCCAGCGCGGCGTGATCTAGTGAAGCGTACCAAGCCCCAACCCGGGCAACAAGCGCATCCTCGAGGCCCTCTGCGACGAGGACTCTTTGGCCAACCCACTGCAACTCTGGCTTCGCTCGTAGGAAGTCTTCCTCGTTATCCCAACGCACTTCCCATTCTTGCGGGATGGTGAGTTGAAGCTCGATCAGCCTGTATGTGACGTCCGGCCCGTAAGCGATCGCCTGGTTGACCGGGATCGTCCACGGCGTCGTCGTCCAGATGACCGCATGCGCGCCGACGAGTTCCGGGATCGGGCTCTCGACGATCTCGAAGGCGACATCGATCTGCGTCGAGACGATGTCCTCATATTCGATCTCGGCCTCGGCGAGCGCGGTCTTCTCGACGGGCGACCACATCACCGGCTTGGCGCCGCGGTAGAGCTGGCCGGTCTCGGCGAACTTGAACAGCTCGGAGACGATGGTCGCCTCGCTCTCATACTGCATCGTCAGGTACGGATGGTCCCAGTCGGCGCCGATGCCGAGCCGTTTCAGCTGCTCGCGCTGAACGTCGACCCAATGCTGGGCATAGGCGCGGCACTCGGCGCGGAACTCCTTGACCGGCACCTCGTCCTTGTTGAGCTTCTTCTTGCGATACTGCTCTTCGACTGCCCATTCGATCGGCAATCCGTGGCAGTCCCAGCCGGGAACGTAGGGCGCATCCTTGCCAAGCAGGGTCTGGGTGCGGACCACCATGTCCTTGAGCGTGTGGTTCAGCGCATGACCGATGTGCATGTCGCCGTTGGCGTAGGGCGGACCGTCGTGGAAGATGAACTTTTCGCGGCCGGCGCGCGCACGGCGGATCTCGCCGTAGAGGTCCTGTTCCTCCCAGCGGGCAAGGATCGCCGGCTCCTTCTGCGGAAGGCCCGCCTTCATCGGGAAGTCGGTCTTCGGAAGGAAAACGGTTGGCCGGTAATCGGGTTTGTCGGGCGTGTCGGACATCTTCGGTGGCGGCTCTAGCGGGCGGTTTGCCCAATGCAAACCGTCATTGCGAGAAGAGTGTCGCGCGCAGCCTGTCTCGCAGACAGG
>JBQCFR010000297.1:0-2455 GCA_051958885.1 Tsuneonella sp. | reverse complement strand
GCTCGGCGCACGAGCGGAACCGTCTCTAGCGCTCCTGGCCCCACGGCGCGCAGTGCGGATCGGCGCCCACCAGGTGGCGGCGCAGGGCGATTCGCGCTAGCCGCTCGACCTCGAGGCGGCGGCGCGCGGCCGCTAGCGCATGAGTCGGCGCCGGGCGGACGATCTCGGCGTCGTAGCCGTCGGCCACGATCACCCCGCAGCAGTCCGGGCGGTAATCCGCGCTCTCGAACACCGTGCGGTCGAGCCCGGGCGGCAGGCCCCAATAGAAGCGGTCGCAGAAGTCGAGATAGTCGGGCCACTTGCCGTCACCGAGCAGGTCGCCGCGCGCCACCTTGATCTCGACGATGATCACCTGACCCTTGGGGTCGATTCCCACGAGGTCCGCGCGGCGGCCGTTGCGCAAGGGCATCTCGGCAAGGCACCAGATGTCGTTACGGGCGAACAGCCGGCAGATCCCGCGCGCAACCGCGGCGGCATCGTGCCGCATGGGAGCAAGGTCGCCCACGACGGCGAGGGCAGGTGAATCGGCCATCCGCTCACGGTGGAACAGAATGCGAACGCCGTCAAGAACCCGCTGCGCCTTCTAGGCGCTGCGGCGCGGCCCCAGCTTCCCGCTCTCGGGCACCAGCGCGAGCAGCGCCGCGCGCGCGACGTGAAATTCGCGCCACAGGGTAAGCGCGGCGGCGGTGGCATCCTGCCCGCGTGCGTGGACCGCCAGCAGCGCCTTGAGGCCGGGCTGCATGATCGCGGCGAGGTCGGCCACGCCCCGCTCGGCCAACCGGCAGCGCCAGCCACCGGCATCGCGGATCAGCGCCGGGAAGTTGCGCGTCTGCGCGCTCGGCCGTTCCTCAGCCAGCCCCGCGAGAGCGGCGACTGCCGCGGCGGCGTCGTGAAGCGCGGTCCACTGGACGCTCATGGCGCTCCCGCCACCGCGCATCTGTTGCGGTTCAGCGGGTGAGAAACCGGATCGGGTGAAGGATGGCGTGTGCGCGTTCATCGGGCATTGCTGATAGGCGAGTCGCGCTTGCCAAATCGCTAATTTGCCGACCGATTCGCACGGTAATGGGTCAGGGTCCTGGCGCACCCGACAGGATTCGAACCTGTGACCTCTGCCTTCGGAGGGCAGCGCTCTATCCAGCTGAGCTACGGGTGCGTCGGACGCGGGCGCTTAGCAACCGGGGCGCGGGTGCGCCAGCCCTTCAGTTGACCTGCCGCTCGCGGCCTTCCCAATAGGGCGCGCGCAGTTCGCGGCGGAGGATCTTGCCCGAGGGGTTGCGCGGCAGGGCGTCGACGAAATCGACGCTCTTGGGGCACTTGAAGCCGGCAATCTTCTCGCGCGCCCAGGCGATCACCCCATCGGCCTCGAGCGCGGCGCCCGGGCGGCGGACGACGATGGCCTTGACCGCCTCGCCCCACTTGTCGTCGGGCACCCCGATGACGGCAACGTCGGCGATGTCGGGGTGGCCGTAGATCGCGCTCTCGACTTCGGCCGGATAGACGTTCTCGCCGCCCGAGATGATCATGTCCTTGATGCGGTCCTGGATGTAGAGATAGCCCTCCTCGTCCATGATCCCGGCATCGCCGGTGCGCAGCCAACCGTCGGCGGTGAGCGCGCGCGCGGTTTCTTCCGGCCGGTTCCAGTAGCCGACCATCGTCGTGGGGCTCCACACGGCGACCTCGCCGATCTCGCCGGGCGCCAGCTCGTCGCCCTCGGGGCCGACGATCTTGACCTTGACCCCGGGCAGCGCCTTGCCGGCCGCGCGCATCACCGCTTCCTTGCCGGGTGCGTGGTCTTCGGGCGGGAGCACGACGACCGTGCCGAAGGTCTCGGTCATCCCGTACATCTGGGCAAAATCGCATCCCAGCCGCTCGACCCCTCGCTTGAGCAGGTCGAGCGGGATCGGGCTGGCGCCGTAGGACAGCCCTTCGAGCGAGGAGAAGTCGGCGTCGCTGGCGTCCGGATGATCGAGCATCATCGCCAGCGCGGCGGGGACCAGGAACGTCTTCTTGGCCCGGTAGCGCTGGATGTCGCGGATGAGCAGGCCGGGATCGAACTCGGTATGGATGGTGAGTTCCTGCCCGCCATTGACCGCGCCGGCGGCGAGCCCCACCCCGGCGATGTGGCCGAAGGGCATGGCGTGGATCATCGATTCGCCCGGTTCGCTCATGTACCAGGCCAGGTCCGAGCTTTCGATGATCGGCCGCATCACGGTGCCGTTGCGGTGCGTCAGCATGACGCCCTTGGGCATGCCGGTGGTGCCCGAGGTGTACAGCTGGAGAACGACGTCGCCGCGGTCGACCGGCGTCGTGACCGGAGCGTCGGACTGTTAGTCCGGCCAGGCGTCGATGCGCTCGTCCATCGTGACGCAGGGCACGGCGAAGTCCTGGTCCGCGAACTGCGGCTCGACGATCAGCGCGCCGGCCTCAGCGTCCTTGAGGATGAAGGCGATCTCTG
>JBQCFR010000296.1:0-2891 GCA_051958885.1 Tsuneonella sp. | reverse complement strand
CTCCCATCCCTTTTCAATCCAGGACTATGGCCGCACCTCGGCCTGAATTTCGGAGAACCTCCAAGTGACCAACCCGATTTCCACCCGGCACCACGGCGACGTGATGATCATCGAATCCAACAACCCGCCGGTGAACGCGCTCTCCGCAGCGGTCCGGCAGGGGCTGGTCGATGCGATCGAGCAGGCCGAGGCCGACGTGAAAGTGAAGGCCGTGGTCATCGCCTGCGAAGGCCAGACCTTCTTCGCCGGAGCCGACATCACCGAGTTCGGCAAGCCTCCGATCATGCCCTGGCTTCCGCAGGTGGTCGACAGGATCGAGGATTGCACCAAGCCGGTGGTGGCGGCGATCCACGGCACCGCGCTCGGCGGCGGGCTCGAGGTCGCGCTCGGCTGTCATTATCGGGTCGCTGTACCCACCGCGAAGCTCGGCACTCCGGAAGTGAAGCTCGGCCTCTTGCCCGGCGCGGGCGGGACTCAGCGGCTGCCGCGCGTCGCGGGCGTCGAAAAAGCGCTGCAGATGTGCGCGACCGGAACGCCGACCGGCGCCAAGGAGGCCTATGAAGCGGGCCTGATCGACCGGCTGGTCGAGGGCGAGTTGCTTCCGCACGCCGTGGCTTTCGCCGAGGAGGTGCGCGACGTTCGCCCACTCCAGAAATCGTCCGAGCGGACCGACCGGATGGACGCCGTCGATCCGGCGATCTTCGACGAATTCCGCAAGGCGAATGCGCGCAAGTTCAAGGGCTTCGACGCGCCGGAAGCGAACATCCGAGCGGTGCAGGTCGCGACGCAGAAGCCTTACCCCGAAGGCGTGATCGAAGAGCGCAAGCTGTTCATGGAGTTGATGAGCGGCCAGCAGGCCAAGGCGCAGCAATATTTCTTCTTCGCCGAGCGCAAGGCGGCGAAGATCGAGGACCTGCCGGAGAACACCGAGCCGCGCCCGGTTCGCAAGGTCGGCGTGATCGGCGCCGGGACGATGGGCGGCGGCATTTCGATGAACTTCCTCACCGCCGGAATCCCGGTGACGATCGTCGAGATGGGGCAGGAAGCGCTCGACCGCGGCACCGGCCTCATGCGCAAGAATTACGAGGCAAGCGCCGCAAAAGGACGCTTCACCTCCGAGCAGGTGGAGAAGGCGATGGGCCTGCTGTCGCCGACGCTCGACTTCGAAGCGCTCGCCGACTGCGATCTCATCATCGAGGCGGTCTACGAGAATATGGACGTGAAGAAGGAGGTGTTCGGCAAGCTCGACAGGATCGCCAGGCCCGGCGCCATCCTTGCCTCCAACACCTCCTATCTCAACATCAACGAGATCGCTGCTTCGACGTCGCGGCCGCAGGACGTGCTGGGGATGCACTTCTTCTCGCCGGCCAATGTGATGAAGCTGCTGGAGGTGGTGCGCGGAGCGAAGACCGCACCCGACGTGCTGCTGACTGCCATGCAGATCGGCAAGAAGGTGAAGAAGGTGCCCGTCGTCGCTGGCGTCTGCCACGGCTTCATCGGCAATCGCATGTTGATGCCCCGGCAGATCGAGGCGACGAAGCTGCTCCTGGAAGGCGCGAGCCCGGAGCAGGTCGACAAGGTGCACGTCGATTTCGGGATGCCGATGGGCCCGTTCCAGATGGCCGACCTCGCGGGGGTCGACATCGGCTGGCACCGTGATCCGAACCGGATCGAGACCCTGCGCGATGCGCTGTGCTCGATCGAGCGCTGGGGACAGAAGAAGGGCGCGGGCTTCTACGATTATGACGAGAAGCGCCGGCCGAGCGCGTCGCCGGTCGTCCAGCAGATCATCGAGAAATTCGCCACCGACAAAGGAATCGAGCGCCGTACCATCTCCGACCAGGAAATCGTCGAGCGCACCATCTACCCGATGGTCAACGAAGCCGCGAAGATCCTCGAGGAAGGCATGGCCCAGCGCGCCTCCGACGTCGATGTCGTGTGGGTCTATGGCTACGGCTGGCCGGTCTACAAGGGCGGCCCGATGTACTGGGCGGACAATATCGAGGGGCTGGCGAAGATCGTCGCCGGCCTGAAGCAGCAGGAAGAGCGGATGAAGCCCGAGTTCAGCTTCTCTAAGCTGCTGCTGGAAAAGGCCGAGGCGGGCGAGAAGTTCACGCGTTGAACCGCTGGCTGGCGTTCCTGCTGTCGATTGCCGGCGGCATCGTCGCCTCCTTCGTGCTGACGATCGCCCTGTTCGTCGGGTTGGGCAGCATCCTGTGGGTGTTCGTCTTCGGCGACGACACCTGGCCCGAATGGGTTCGCACCGGCATCGACGCCTCGATACCGGTCGTGGGAATCGTCATCGCCGCCGCCGCGGCATGGATTATCTGGACGCGACTGACCGCTCGTCCGGAAGCAGGCTGAGCATCGCCCAGGCGAGTGCTGCGACTCCGGCGCCGGTGACGAAGACTGCGCTCGCGCCTTCGCGATCCCACAGCCAGCCGGCCCCAAGGCTGGCGAGCAGGGTGGCGATCCCGGTCACGAAATAGAAGGCTCCGAAGCTCGTTGCCCGAAGCTCCGCGGGGGCGCTGTCGGCGATCATCCGCGCGAAAATCCCCTGGGTCATCGCCATGTGGCCGCCCCAAAGGGCGACGCCGACCACGAGCCCGGCGAAGCTGCCCGTCGCGGCGAGAAAGAGATCGCCGGCGATCAGCACGGCGATGCCGGCCATCAGGATCGTTCGCGGGCTCATTCGGTCGCTGAGCGCGCCTGCCGGATAGGCCAGCGCCACGTAGGCGAGATTGAAGATCGCAAGCGTCAGGGGCGACATGGCTTCGCTCAGCCCGATGTCGATACCCTTGAGGATCAGGAAGCCTTCGGAAAAGCGGGCGAGGGTGAACAGAAAGCCCACTCCGAGCAGCCGCTTGGTGTCCTTGTCCAGTTCGCGGAAA
>JBQCFR010000295.1:0-2556 GCA_051958885.1 Tsuneonella sp. | reverse complement strand
AACGCCGGCTGCCAGCGCGCCGGATCGCTCGCGAGGCCCGGCCGCGCGATCCACATCTTCGGATCGGTGTAGGCATTGCTCGCCAGCGGCGGCTGCGGCGCGAACTTGGCCGTCGGCACCAGCGCCAGCCGCGTGAGCTGGCCCGACCACAGGTTGAGCGCGAAGCCGCCCGCGATCACCAGGACCGCCAGCGCGGCGACGATGTAAAGGAACTTGCGCGCCATCAGCCCGTCGGCGGACCCGCCCCCGCGATCGGCCCGCCGGCGCTCAGCGTATCGCCGTCGTGCCGCTCCAGCCGCCGCGCGCGGCGCTCGAGCGCGATCTTGATCAGCGCCAGCATCGGATCGGCGAGCGTCAGACCGAGCACCCCGAACAGCACCCCCATGATGAGCTGAAAGCCGAGGACCAGCGCCGGCGCGAGATCGACCGTCTTCTTGGCGATCATTGGCACCACCAGGTAGCCGTCGAAGTTCTGCACGACGAAATAGACCCCGATGGTCCACAGCCCCATCTCGGTGCCGCCGGAGAACCCCACCAGCGTCATCAGCGCGCCCGAGGTGATCGCGCCGATGTGGGGACTGAACGCGAGCAGCCCGGTGATCAGCCCCAGCAGCGCCGCCATCGGCACGCCGATCCAGGTCAGCAGCGACCAGGTGAGCAGCCCTTCGAACACCATGCCCACGAGCCGCCCGGCGAGCAGCCGGCGCAGCGTGAAGGCCATGTGGCCGATGGTGGCGGAGAACTCGCTGCGGCGATGCTCGGGCACCATCCAGGCGACCCCGCGCTCGTACAGGTGCGGATCGATCGCCAGATAGATTCCGATAATCGCGATCAGCACGATCGTGGTCACCCCGCCGAGCAGCCCGCCGATCGCGCGGGTGACGGTGCCCACCCCGCTGAACACGTTCTCGATAATGCCCTGGAGCTGGTTCTGGCTGATCGCGAAGCCTTCGCTACGCAGGAATCCGACCAGCCGGCCGAGCTGCTCGCCGACGATGGCGGGGAACTCGGCGGCCTGCTGCGAAATCTGCGAGCCGGCGAAATAGCCGAGCCAGGCCAGGAACGCGACCGCCAGCAGCAGGACGATCGCGATCCGCAGCCCGCGCGAGAGCGGCACCGCGCGGCCTAGCAGCCGCGCCCCGCCGTCGATCATCGCGGCGAACACCAGCGCGCCGAAGATGATCAGCAGCGACTGCGCGAGGTAGATCGCCAGCACCGCCAGGCCGATCACCGCCACCCACACGAACGCGCGGCTCGCCTCGTAGCGAAGCTCCGGACTGACGATGCGGGTGGGGCTGGCGCCGATCGGGGCGGGGCCGGCCGAGCCCTCGTCAGTCTCGCTCATGTCCATTGCTCCCCCGTGCGATCGCCGGGCGCAGCGTGGTCCACGCGCGGTCGGGGCGCAAGCTGGAGATCCAGGTCAGCGGGTTCCAGCTCGTCGTCCCGTCGAGCGAGAAGGTGATGAACTCGGCGCGTCCGCCGATGTTCTCCATCGGCACCGGGCCGCCAAGCCCGTCCTCGTACGCCGGCGCGCGGCTGTCGGCCGAATGGTCGCGGTTGTCGCCCATCACGAACACGCTGCCCTGCGGGATCCGGGTGGCGGGAAAGTCGGGCACGCCGCCGTCGTTGGTCTCGATGATCAAGTAGGTCGCGCCGTTGGGCAGCGTCTCGCGCAGCACCGGCAGCTCGTAGACCTCCTTGCCGCTCGGTAGGCGGCGGCGGTACTGGTCGAAGTAGTAGAGGCACGGCATGTCGTTTTCGCACGTCTGCGCATCGACCGGCACCTGCAGGTCCGGCTGCTGCTTCTGCGGCACTGGCTTGCCGTTAAGGATGATCTGGCCGTGGATCACCGCGATCGTGTCGCCGGGCAGGCCCACGACGCGCTTGATGTAATCCTCGTCCTTGTTCGGCGGCGCGGGGATCACGATGTCGCCGTATTGCGGGGTGCGCGGCCAGATCCGCCAGTGCCCGCGCGGGAGCAGGTGGAACGAGATCGAATCCCAGCTCCAGCCGTAAGGGTACTTCGCCACCACCAGCCGGTCGCCGACCATCAGGTTGGGCATCATCGAAGTCGAAGGAATATAGAACGGCTTGGCGACGAAGCTGTGGAACAGCAGCACCGCGAACAGCATCAGCGCGAGCCCGCGCAGCTCGGCGAGCCAGTCGACCTTGTCCTTCTTCTTCTCGGGCTCGGTCACGGGTGCGGGTTCACTCAACGATGGGGTCACAGGGGAAGCGCCTCGATGACGACGAAGGCCTGCGCCCATGGATCGTCGTCGGTTAGGGTCAGATGAATGCGCGCCTCATGGCCCTGCGGCGTGATTTCGGCAAGCCGCTTGGCGGCACCGCCGGTGAGCGCGAGCGTGGGCGCGCCCGAGGGGTCGTTCACCACCCCGATGTCCTTGTGGAACACGCCGCGGCGGAAACCGGTGCCGACCGCCTTGGCGAACGCCTCCTTCGCCGCCCAGCGTTTGGCGAAGGTGCCGACGCGGGTGAACGGGCGCTTCGCCGCCTTGGTGCGCTCGGCGTCGGTGAAGCAGCGCGCTTCGAACTTCT
>JBQCFR010000294.1:0-6961 GCA_051958885.1 Tsuneonella sp. | reverse complement strand
CTTGAGCCGGTCCTGCGCCGTCTCGAGCGCGCGCGGATGCGGCAGCAGCCGGTCGGCGATCGGCGCGACCGGGGCGACCGGCACGTTCTCGAACTCGAAGGTCACCACGTCGCACGCATCGGCGAAGCGCATGAGCGCATCGGCGTCGGTCCACGGCGCGCAGGTGAACTCCGCGCTGACCTCCGCGGCGACCACGTCGCGCTGCGGGGTGAAGATGTGGCAATGATAACCGAGCTGCGCCGCGGCCACGGCGATCATCCGGCCAAGCTGGCCGCCGCCGAGAATGCCGATTGTCGCCCCCGGTGCGATCATCAGCCTTCGGGCGCCTCGCTTACCGCCGCGGTGCGGGCCTGGCGCCAGGCGCGCAGCCGCTGCGACAGGCCTTCGTCCGCCAGCGCGAGAATCGAGGCGGCGAGGAGCCCGGCGTTGGTCGCCCCCGCCTCGCCGATCGCCAGCGTGCCGGTCGGCACCCCAGCGGGCATCTGCACGATCGACAGCAGGCTATCGAGGCCCTTGAGCGCCTTGGACTTCACCGGCACCCCCAGCACCGGCAAGTGCGTGAGCGCCGCGAGCATGCCGGGCAGGTGCGCCGCGCCGCCCGCGCCGGCGACGATCACCGAAAAGCCCTGCTCGTGCGCGGTGCGGCCGAATGCGAACATCCGCTCGGGCGTGCGGTGCGCCGAGACGATGCGCGCCTCGTGCTCGACGCCGAGCTCGCCGAGCACTTCGGCGGCGCACTGCATCGTCGGCCAGTCGGATTGGCTGCCCATCACGATGGCGACCTTGCCCCCCATGCCTAGCGGTCCTTCAGGTAGTGCCGTTCGCCCGGCGCCATGCCGGCATCGAACTCGTAGACGATCGGCTGGCCGGTGGGAATTTCCAGCCCCGTGATCTCGTCGTCCGAGATGGCCGACAGGTGCTTGACCAGCGCGCGCAGGGAATTGCCATGGGCGGAGACGATCACCGTCTCCCCGCGCGCGAGCACCGGCAGGATCGCGCCCTCCCAGTACGGCAGCACGCGCTCGATCGTCAGCTTGAGGCTCTCGGTGCGCGGCACCGCGATGCCGGCGTAGCGCGGATCGGCCGACAGGTCATACTCGCTGCCGCTCTCGAGCTCGGGCGGCGGGGTGTCGAAGCTGCGGCGCCACACGTGCACCTGTTCGTCGCCGTGCCGCTCGCGGGTCTCCTGCTTGTCGAGCCCGGTCAGCCCGCCGTAGTGCCGCTCGTTGAGCCGCCAGTCCTTGGTCTCGGGGATCCACAGCCGCCCGCACGCCTCGAGCGCGAGATGCAGGGTCTTGATCGCGCGGGTCTGGAGCGAGGTGAACGCGACGCTCGGCAGCAGATTCTTCTCGGCGAGGAGCGCGCCCGCCGCGGTCGCTTCGGCGACGCCCTTCTCGGTCAGGTCGACGTCCCACCAGCCGGTGAAGCGGTTCTCCAGGTTCCACTGGCTCTGGCCGTGGCGGACTAGGATCAGGGTGGGCAACGAAGCAGCTCCTGCGGACCGTCGGGAGCGCCCGGCCCTAGCTGCCGGGCCGGGGTTTGGGAAGTGGGCGCTGCTCCGCGTCCAGGGCCCGCGATTGCGCCTTCCTCCGCCGCAAGTTCTCGCGCAGCTTGGCCGCGAGGCGTTCCTCACGGGTCGGCTTTTCGGCATCGCTCATCGCATCGGCCTTGCCCCGGCTCCGAATGCTTGACAAGGGTGCGCCGCACTGTAAGGCGCGCCGCTTCCCGAACCCGGCCGCGGCCGCTCGGAGCGCCCGATGGGTACGCTGCTGTAGCTCAGTGGTAGAGCACTCCCTTGGTAAGGGAGAGGCCGAGAGTTCAATCCTCTCCAGCAGCACCATCGTTTCTTGTGTGGCTCTATCGCCGCGCTACGTGAGGGCCCATTGGCCCTACGCCTGCGCTACTTGCGGCGCGCGTTGGCTTACTGCCGCCTTACATGAAGGACCTGTCAGCTCGGCGTCGCCGCGCGCAGTTCGGCCCATTCGGGATGGCGGCGGAACTGCGCCTCGACGTAGCTGCACTGCGGGACGATCGTGAACCCCTGCTCTTTCGCGTCCGCCACCAGCTTTTCGACGAGCACTGCCGCAACCCCGCGTCCGCCGATCTCGGGCGGGACGATCGTGTGATCGGCGATCCGCGCGTTGCCGCGTGATTGCCAGGTCAGCCGCCCGACCGCCTCGCTCCCGGCCACGTGCGCGCGGTACTCGCCGCGCGTCGCATCCCCGTGAGTCGTGATCTCGATCCCCTCGATAGCCATTCGCCGGTCTCCTTCTTGCGCTGAACGCGGGCGGCGCTAGGGCCGTTCCGATATGCAGTTCCTTTCCGACAATGCGGCATCGGTCCACCCCAAAGTGTGGGACGCGATGCGCGCGGCCGATGCGCCCGATGCGCCGTACGACGGCGATGCGGTCTCGCGGCGGATGGACTCCGCGTTCTCTGAGCTGTTCGGGCGCGAAGTCGCGGCGCTGTGGGTCGCCACCGGCACCGCCGCCAACTGCCTCGCGCTCGCCACGATGTGCCCGCCGCATGGCGGCGTGGTGTGCCACCGCGAGGCGCATATCGAGGTCGACGAAGGCGGTGCGCCAGGCTTCTACCTTCACGGCGCCAAGCTGCTTCTGGCCGAGGGCGAGGGCGCCAAGCTCACGCCTGGCGCGGTGCGCGCGGTGATCGATCCGATCCGCGCCGACGTCCACCAGGTCCAGCCGCACGCGCTGTCGGTCACCCAGGCGAGCGAATACGGGCGCGTCTATCAGCCGGACGAACTCGAAGCGCTCGGCGCGCTGGCGCGCGAGCGCCAGCTCGGCTTCCACGTCGACGGCGCGCGGTTCGCCAACGCGGTCGCGTTCCTCGGCTGCACTCCGGCCGAAGCGGTAGGGCTTGCCGACGCGCTGAGCTTCGGCTGCGTCAAGAACGGCGGGATGAGCGCCGAGGCGATCGTGTTCTTCGATCCTGCGCTGGCCGATGTCGCGCGCTATCGCCGCAAGCGTGCGGGGCACTTGCAATCGAAAGGCCGCTACCTCGCCGCGCAAGTGCTGGCGATGGTCGAGGACGGGCTGTGGCTGGAGAACGGCCGCGCAGCCAACGCCGCGGCGGCCGAGATCGCGGGCGCGTGCGGCGAGCGGCTGATGCACCCCGTCGAGGCAAACGAACTGTTCGTGCGCCTCACCGCCGCCGAGCGCGAGGCACTGCGCGCGCAGGGCTTCGGGTTCTACGACTGGGGCAGCGATGCGGCGCGCTTCGTCACCGCGTGGAACACCCGCGCGGAGGACGCCTCCGCGCTGGCCGCCGCGATCGCCCGCCTATGAGCACCGCGGAGCGCCATGCGCTCACCGAGCCGCGTATCGCGCTGCCGTTCCTGCTGGTGACGCTGATCTGGGGCTCGACCTGGCTGGTCATCAAGGACCAGATCGGCATGGCCCCGGCGAGCTGGTCGGTTTCCTACCGTTTCGCGGTGGCGGCGGCGGGGATGGCGCTGCTGGCGCTCGTGCGGGGCGACGGGCTGCGGCTCGATCGCGGCGGGCACGCCCTCGCGCTGATGCTGGGTGTCGCGCAATTCAGCCTCAACTTCAATTTCGTCTACCGCGCCGAACATCACCTCACGAGCGGAATCGTGGCGGTGCTGTTCGGGCTGCTCATGCTTCCCAACGCGCTGTTCGGGCGGATTTTCCTCGGCACGCCGATCACGCGCGGGTTCGGGGTGGGCACGGCCATCGGGCTCGTCGGGATTGCGCTCATGTTGCTGCACGAGGCGCGCATCGCGCCGCTCGGCGGGCAGGTGCCGCTGGGGATCGCGCTGACGATCGGCGGCATACTCTCGGCCTCCTCGGCCAACGTGCTGCAGGCGACCGAGCGCGCGCGGCGGCAGCCGATGACGACGCTGCTCGCCTGGGCGATGCTGTGGGGCACGCTGCTCGACGTGACGATCGCGTGGGCGACGACCGGCGCCCCGGTGCTGCCGGCAAGTGCGCGATTCTGGGCCGGGGTCGGCTACCTCGGCATCATCGGCTCGGTGGTGACGTTCCCGATCTACTTCATGCTCGTGCGCGAGCTCGGGCCGGGGCGCGCGGCGTACAACGGGGTCGCGGTGCCGGTGGTAGCGATGCTGCTGTCGACGGTGTTCGAGGATTACCGCTGGTCGCTGCTCGCCGCCGCGGGGGCGGTGCTTGGGCTTGCCGGCATGGCGGTGGCGCTGCGCGCGCGCAACCCGGTCACCCCGCAACCAGAGACCTGAGCCCTTCGCGGTAAGTCGGATAGCGCGGGGTCCAGCCGAGCACGCGCTTCGCCTTGCCGTTCGCGACGCGGCGGTTCTCCGAATAGAACGCACGCGCCGGGCCCGAAAGGCCGGCCTCCCCGATGCTTTGCAGCGGCGGCGGCTCGATGCCGAGCAGGCGGCAGGCTTCCTCGGTAACCGCGTTTCCGCTCGCGGGCAGGTCGTCGGCGAGGTTGTACGCCCCCGACGGCGCGCCGAGCGCTGCGATCACCCCCGTGACGATGTCGTCGACGTGAATTCGGCTGAACACCTGGCCCGGCAGGTCGATCCGGTGCGCGCGGCCGGCTCGCACCCGGTCGAGCGGACTTCTTCCCGGACCGTAATTTCCCGGTAGCCGGAACACCCGCGCACCGCGGGCGAGCCACGCGGTGTCCGCCTCGGCGCGCGCGGTGCGGCGTCCGCCGCCGGTGGGCGCGCTCTCGTCAACCCACGCTCCGCCGGTGTCGCCGTAGACTCCGGTCGACGAGAGATAACCGAGCCAGCGACGGCCGAGCGCTTCGCCGTAGCGCGTCAGCACCGGATCGCCTGTCTCGCCGGGCGGCACCGAAGACAGCAGGTGATCGGCCTGCGCGAGCCGCGCACGCACCGCCGGCTCGTCGGCGAAGTCGAGCTCGCCCGCGCTGCCCGTCGCGCTCACCTGCCACCCGTCGCGCCGCAGCGCCTCGGCTACGCGCGTTGCGGTGTAGCCGAGGCCGAAGACGAAGAGGTGCGGCATCTAGCGCCCGAGGTAGCCCGCGGGCGGGTGCATGATCTGGGCGTTCGGCACGTGATCCTTCTTCCACTGCATCGCCATGCGCACCCGCGTCGCGCCCGAGGGATGGTCGAAGAACAGGAACTCCTCGGCGGGGCCGGGCTCGATCTTGCGGTATTCGGAGAGCCGCATCGCCACCATCGCGAACCCGTCGGGCTGCTGCGCGGCGTCGAGCCCGAAGGCGTCGGCCTGGCTCTCGGTGGTGCGGATCAGGGTGTTCGTCGCCGGCGTCGCGAACAGCATGTAGACCGCCATCAGCGCGGAGAGCACCGGCAGCGAGGCAGGGTCCGCGAGATCGCGCACGCCCCACCGCTCGCCGTAGCGCGCGATGAGCCGCGGCGCGATCCGCGCGACGAGGAAGAACCCGAGCCCGAAGATAACGATCATGCCGAGCGTGTCCCACCACACGTGGCCGAGCACGTAATGGCCCATCTCGTGCCCCAGCACCGCCAGCACCTCGGGCCCGGTGGTGCGATGGAGCAGGTTGTCGTTCAGCGAAATCCGGATTGTCGGACCGATGCCCGAGACATTGGCGGAGATGCGCTTCGACTGCTTGCTCGCATCGAACACGTAGATGTGCTGCGCGGGAATGTCGTACTTGGCCGCGACCGCCTCGATCTGGCTGCGCAGGGGTCCGGGCTGCATCTCGGTGTAGGTGTTGAACAGCGGGGCGATGTAGACCGGCGAGATCACCAGCCCGATCAGCGCTGCGATGCCGGTGACGCCGGTCGCCCACAGCCACCAGCTGCGCGGCGCGCGGCGGATCACGGCGTAGATCGCGACGATGATCAGCGGTCCGATGACGAGCGAGACGAGCAGCGCGGTCGCCTGCTCACCCAGCCATCCGCCGAATGAGAGGTTCATCAGGCCGTACTGGCTCTCGCGCACGAAGCCGGCGTAGATCGTCCACGGCAGCGCGATCAGCGTGCTGAGCACGAAATAGCCGAGCGCGGTCATCCAGGTGACCGCCACCCGGCTCTTCACGCGCCGCTCGGCGAAGGCGCGGATCGCGTGGGCGAAGCGCAGGCGCAGAATCAGCCAGTCGATCAGCACCGAAACCACTGCGCCCCACAGCAGCAGCCAGTATCCGCCCTCGAAATAGGCGTCGGACTTCGCCCGTGCGGGTTCCTGCAATGTGCCGAGATAGGCGCGCGTCGCCGCCTCGACATCGAAGTGCGCGTTGCCGGCCGCGGCCAGCAGGTCGATCATGTGCATGTCCCGTCCCCCCTCTTCGGCAGGTGCTGTCGCGGCCGGCCAACGGTGTCAAGCAATCGCCCGGCGCGCACCCGGCCGGTGAACGGAAGCGGCCGACGGGCGTTGCGCTTGAGACTGGACCGCGCCGCGCCAGAGACTAGGACATCCCGGATGGACATCGCCCGCACCCCCGCCACCCCCGACGGCAACCCCGAGATGGCGGACGCCGCCCCCGCGCCGACCGATTTTCCTGGCGAGCCGCCGCTGATCCGGCGCGAGGACTACAAGCCGTTCCCCTGGAAGGTGCCGCAGCTCGCGCTCGATTTCGACCTCGGCATCGAGAAGACCCGTGTCGAGGCGACGCTGTGCGTCGAGCGCAACCCCGCCGCCGAGCCGAGCGCTGAGCTGCGCCTCAATGGCGACGGGCTCGAGCCGCTCAGCGTCGAGGTCGATGGGCAACCGATCAATTCGTGGCGGATGGAGCGCGGCGACCTGATCGTCCCGCTCGACGGGGCGGCGCACGAGGTGCGCGTCGCCACCGAGGTCGCGCCCGCCGCCAACAGCCAGCTCATGGGCCTCTACGCCTCGAACGGGATGCTGTGTACGCAGTGCGAGGCCGAAGGCTTTCGCCGCATCACCTTCTTCCCCGATCGGCCCGACGTGCTCAGCACCTACCGGGTGCGCATGGAGGGGCCGAAAGACCAGTTCCCGGTGCTGCTGTCGAACGGCAACCGCGTCGCGCAGGG
>JBQCFR010000293.1:0-2629 GCA_051958885.1 Tsuneonella sp. | reverse complement strand
GCCGATCGCGCAGATGGAGTTCGGCGGCAGCGGGCGGTTGACCCCGCCGTTCGAGCGCGCGGTGCACGGCTTCACCTGGCTGCGCGACCTCGCCGCCTGCGCGCCGCGCGAACAGTGCACCGCCACCGCGGAGCGCGTGCTCGGCATGTGGCTCAACGCCAATCCCAAGCCCGGCAGCGGCGCCGCCTGGCAGGTCGAGAACGCCGGGCACCGGCTGCTCAATTGGCTGGTCCATGCGCCGCTGATCCTGTCGGGCAGCGACGCGCGGCTGCGCGGCCGCGCGCTCACCGCGGCGAGCGAGACCGCCCGCTGGCTCGACCGCAACGTCGGCAAGGCGGCCGACAAGCTCGGCGAGGTCGCCGGCTGGTGCGGGATCGTCGCCGCCGGGCTGCTGATGCCCGATGGCAAGCCGCGCCGGCTCTATGGCGAGGCGGGGCTGATCCGCGCGCTCGGCGAGGCGGTCGGCGAAGACGGCGGGGTGCTCTCGCGCAGCCCGCTCGCGCAAATGGAGGCCATCGCGCTGCTGACCGAGCTCTCCGCCTGCTACCGCGCACTGCGCCGCGATCCGCCGCAGGCGGTCGAGGCGATGCTCGCGATGCTGGTGCCGCCGCTGCGCGCGCGGCTCCCCGGCGCCGGCGGCGTGGGTTGGGGGCGGGGCGCCGGCGCCGTGCCCGCGGAGCGCGTCGCCTCGCTTGTCACCGCCAGCGGCGTGCGCACGCGGCCGCTCAAGGCGGCGCGCCAGTGGGGCTACCAGCGCGCCGGATCGGGCAAGACCGTGCTCCAGTTCGATGCCGCTCCGCCGCCGGTTTCGCGCCACGCGCGCGCCGGGTGCGCCTCGACCCTGGCGTTCGAGTATTCGGCCGGACCGCAGCGGATCGTGGTCAACTGCGGCGGCGCCGCGTTCGCCGGCGGCCAGGTGCCGGTGCGCATCGAGCAGGGCCTGCGCGCCAGCGCGGCGCACTCGACGCTGACGCTCGACGACGCCAATTCGACCGCGGTGCTGCTGGGCGGCAAGCTCGGCCGCGGCGTGGGCGAGGTCGAGGTCGACCGGCGCGTGCTGACGCTGGAGAACGGCAAGACCGCCACCCGCCTCGAAGCCAGTCACGACGGCTACGTCGCGCGCCACGGGCTGATCCACCGCCGCATCCTGATCCTGCGCGACGACGGCAGCGAGCTGCGCGGCGAGGACCTGCTCCTGCCGCACGGCAAAAAGGGCAAGCGCGGCAAGATCGGCTACGCGATCCGCTTCCATGTCGGCCCCGGCATCGAGCTGGGCCTGGCGCAGAACGGGCGCGGCGCGGGGCTCGCGCTGCCCGACGGCAGCTACTGGCAATTCCGCCTCGGCAAGGATACGGGGGCCGGCGACACGCGGGAGCTCTCGATCGAGGAGAGCCTGTGGGTCGACGGGCTGGGCCGGCCGCAGCCGATCCAGCAACTGGTGATCCAGGGCATGACCTCGCGCAGCGGCGGGAGCTTCTCCTGGCTGTTCAAGAAGATGGGCTGAGGCGCCCGCGCGAAGGAACGTTCATGACCGAGGTGACGATCAGGCGGGCGCTGTTGTCGGTGTCCGACAAGGAGGGACTCGCCGATCTCGGCGCGCGGCTCGCGAAAGCGGGGGTCGAGCTGATCTCGACCGGCGGCACCGCCAAGGCGCTGCGCGATGCGGGGCTGACGGTGAAGGACGTGTCCGACGTCACCGGCTTTCCCGAGATGATGGACGGGCGGGTCAAGACGCTCCACCCGATGGTGCACGGCGGGCTGCTCGCGGTGCGCGACGATCCGGCGCACGCCGCGGCGATGGAGGCGCACGAGATCGGCGCGATCGACCTCGTGGTGGTCAACCTCTACCCGTTCGAAGCGACCGTCGCGCGCGGGGCGGAGCGCGACGAGGTGATCGAGAACATCGACATCGGCGGCCCGAGCATGGTCCGCTCGGCGGCGAAGAACCACGCCTACGTCACGATCGTCACCGATCCGGCCGACTACGATGCGCTGCTCGCCGAGCTGGCCGAGCACGACGGCGCGACCACAATCGATTTTCGTAAGCGCATGGCAGCCAAGGCCTTCGCCGCCACGGCGGCTTACGATTCGGCGATCAGCCAGTGGTTCGCCTTCGCCGACCAGGGGCAGAAGTTCCCGCCCTCGGTGTCGCTGACGCGGGTGCTTGCGGGCACGCTGCGCTACGGCGAGAACCCGCACCAGGACGCCGCGCTCTACCTCCCCGCCGGCCCGCACACGCAGGGCTTGCCGCAGGCCGAGCAGGTGCAGGGCAAGGAACTGTCCTATAACAACTACAACGATGCCGCCGCCGCGCTCGAGCTGGCGGCCGAGTTCCGCGGTGGCGATCCGGCGGTGGTGATCGTCAAGCATGCGAACCCGTGCGGTGTCGCGCAGTGTTCGGCGCTGTTCGACGCATGGAATGAAGCGCTTCATTGCGATGACGTTTCGGCGTTCGGCGGCATCGTCGCCACCAACGTCCCGCTCGACGGGCCGACCGCGGAGGCGATCTGCCAGATCTTCACCGAGGTAGTCGTCGCCCCCGGCGCGGACGCTGCGGCGCTCGAATTTTTCGCCAAAAAGAAGAACTTGCGCCTGCTGCTCGTCGAAGACCTGCCCGATCCGCGCCGCG
>JBQCFR010000292.1:0-3444 GCA_051958885.1 Tsuneonella sp. | reverse complement strand
GGCCGCTGCTGGTGGAGGATCTCGCCGGTGGGACGCCGCCGCTCGCCGGGTTCTTCTTCGGCGCGGGGGCGTTCACCGTTGGTGTGGCGGCAGGGCAGGATGCGCACCAGCTCGGCGCGTTCAACAGTCTCGCGGTCGGGGTGACCGCGGTGTGGGGAGGTCTGCAGGCGCTCTTCGGCAGCGACCGCAACGTGTGGCGGCGCGGGGTGGCGATGCGGCTGTTCACCGGGCCGGAGCGCGCCGAGTTCGAGCACAGCGGGCGCGGCGATCCGGCGCGGCGCGAGATCTTCGTCGCCTCCACGCTCGAACGCTTCCCATTCGGGATGAAGTTCTTCGGCGAACGGGTTCGGGGCCTCAAGGCGGCGGTGATGGACACGCCGGTGCGGCGGCTGATGGTCGCGCTGCCGTTCATGCTCGGCGGGGCGGAGGGCGGCTGGTGGAAGCGCATGGGGCTGCACCAGATTCGCGCCGACCGGCTCGAGATCGAGCTCGGCGACCGCTTCATTCTCGACGGCGAGGCCTTCCCCGCAGGGCGCTACCTGCTGCGCGAAGGGCCCGCGTTGACCTTCGTCGTTCCGTGAGCGGCGCGCTCGCCGAGCGCATCGCCGCCGGGCTCGATGCCGCGATCGATCCTGCCGTGCGCGAGTTCGCCCGCGCGCTGGGCGAGGAGGCGGGTGCGCAGGCCGTGCTGTTCTACGGCTCGAACCTGCGCACCGGCTCGCTCGAGGGCGTGCTCGACTTCTACGTGCTGCTGCCGGGGCCGCAGCGGGAGCGGATCTGGCCGCGCGTCAGCTATGTCGAGCGGCCGCACCGCGGCGCGATGCTGCGCGCGAAAGTGGCGGCGATGGCGCTGGAGACCTTCGCTCGGGCGGCGCGGGGCGCATCGCGCGACACGACGATCTGGACGCGCTTCGTCCAGCCCAGCGCGCTCGCATGGGTGCGTGACGAAGCGGCGCGGGAGGCGGTGGTCGCCGCGCTCGCCAGTGCGGCCGAAACCGCGGGGCGTCTCGCCGCGGCGCTCGGGCCCACGCGCGGCGGTGCCGAGGACTTCTGGCGCGCGCTGTTCCGCGCCACCTACCAGGCTGAATTTCGGGTCGAGAAGGCGGGGCGCGAGGACTCGATCCTGGCGGTCAACCGCACGCATTTCGAAGGCCTGCTGCCACTTGCCTGGAGCGCCGCCGGTATCGCCTTCGAGCAGGACGGCGGCAGGCTTGCCCCGCGCCTGTCCGCCGCCGAGCGCCACAGGATCTTGCGCTGGTGGAACCGCCGCCGCAGGCTCGGCAAGCCGCTCAACGTGCTGCGGCTGGTGAAGGCCAGCACCACGTTCGAAGGCGCGGCGCGCTACGCCGCGTGGAAGATCGAACGCCACACCGGCGTGCCGATTGAAGTGACGCCGTGGCGCGATAAGCACCCCGTGCTCGCCGCCCCCGGCGCGTTGTGGAGCGTCTGGCGCCGGCGGCGCTGAGCTACATGTAGCGCATGCGCACGGTGATCGACTTCACGCCCCCGCCGACGCCGAACGCGGTCTTGGTGTAGCTCGGCTTGCCCAGGTTGAAAATGTTGATCGAGGGGTTGTTGGACATCGCGCCGCCGTCCTGCGTGAGGTCGGTATGGCCGTTGCCGTTGACGTCATGACGCACTGCGACGGCATAGGTCCCGGGGGCGGCGACGGGCAGGCAGAACGTCATCGTGCCCGCGCGGGCGGGCAGCTCGACGCGGCTCAGCCACTTGCCGGTCTTCAGCCATTCGGCCGCGGTGCCCTTGTAGATCTGCGCGCGCACGCGCCCGGTCGAGGACTTCACGCCCTCGACCGTCACCAGCACTGCCGGGCTCCCGCCGCTGCAGCGCGACAGGTCGTTGGCGATCTTCTGATTGTACTGTGCGCCGGCCGGCGCGCCCGCTGCAAGAGTCAGTGCGGTAAGGGCGATCGTTCCGGCGTGAAGAGTTCTGACGTTCATTGCTTATCCGTACGTTGCGCCGCGCCAGGCGGCTGTCTCGTGCGTCGTGGGGGAGTGCTGGCCACGATTGGCGGCGCGAACCTCCCGAATATCCGCGGCCCAGTGGCTGAAAGGCCCTGAATTGCGCCTTAACCCTGCCCACTGATCCATTCCGGGGCAATTCACCGGCAGCGTCCGGGGCAGTGTGGAAAAGCGTGAAAGCGGCGCTTGTTAGCGTGATTTGCCCTCTGTAAGCGCGATGGTCAGTCCCGCAGCGAAGGCCCCCCGTGCGCGCCATGGCAGCACCGCTGATTGCCCCTTCGATCCTTTCGGCCGATTTCGCCCGGCTGGGCGAAGAAGTGCGCGCGATCGACGCCGCCGGCGCGGACTGGATCCACATCGATGTGATGGACGGCCATTACGTCCCCAATCTCACCATCGGCCCGGCGGTCGTCAAGGCGCTGCGGCCGCATACGCAAAAGCCGTTCGACGTCCACCTGATGGTCAGCCCGGTCGATAGCTGGCTGGAGGCGTTCGCCGACGCGGGCGCGGACGTGATCACGGTCCATCCGGAGGCCGGGCCGCACATCCACCGCACGGTGCAGGCGATCAAGGCGCTCGGCAAGCAGGCGGGGGTCAGCCTTAATCCGGGCACCCCGGCCAAGATGCTCGACTACCTGACCGACGACATCGACCTGGTGCTGGTGATGAGCGTCAATCCCGGTTTCGGCGGGCAGAGCTTCATTTCCAGCCAGCTGCGCAAGATCGAGGCGGTGCGCAAGATGATCGACAAGACCGGGCGTGCGATCCGGCTCGAGGTCGACGGCGGGGTGGACGCCGCGACCGCGCCCCAGTGCGTGAGCGCCGGGGCCGACGTGCTCGTTGCTGGCTCGGCCACCTTCCGGGGCGGCCCCGGTCGCTTCGCGGCGAACATCGCCGCGCTCACGGGACCCGGCTGATGGCCGACGCGGACCTGCGCGAAGCGACGCGTCAGCGGCCTGCCAAGCGCTCGGGCGAGCCCCGCGCGCTGCCGCTCGGCGCGGGCGCCGATCCGACGATCGCCGCGAGCGAAACCGCCGGCGAAGTGATCGAGCCGAGCCGTGCGCTCGCGCTGGCGGACTTCGCGCCGCCCTCGCTCGGCCCGGGCGAGAAGCTGATCCGGCTGGCCTACCGCCTCGGCGTTTCCGGCTCGACACTGTCCGCGCCGTTCCGCAAGCCGGCCAAGCCGCGCCTGCTCGCCACTGTCGAGAGCCCGCTGCAGGGAGACCGCGCGGCGGGCGTCGCCCTGCGCGCTGGCCATTTCCAGGTCTACGGCGTCAAGACGCCGATCGCGCAGATCGAATTCGGCGGCACGGGACGGCTGACCCCGCCGCTCGAACGCGCGGTCCATGGGTTCACCTGGCTGCGCGACCTCGCCGCGTGCGGAACCCGCGAACAGTGCGCTGCCACCGCCGAGCGCGTACTCGGCATGTGGCTCAACGCCAATCCCAAGCCCGGCAGCGGGGCC
>JBQCFR010000291.1:0-4853 GCA_051958885.1 Tsuneonella sp. | reverse complement strand
GCTGCCGCCGGTCTTCTGGATGTGAACGAACAGGATATCGCGCCCGGCCGTGACCGCGGCGCCGGCTTTGCCATAGCGGGTCAGGGCCGGGTCAATGAAGGGCATCGACCATGGCCTCCAGCGCGTCGAAATAGCGCGCCCGGGCGACCGCGTACGGCAGCATGTCGATGAGCAGGTGGATGCGGTTGACGGCGCCGCTGTTCTCCACCGCGTGGACCACCGCGTTGTTGAGCTCATAAAGGCGCCCGATCTTCAGCACATGAATCTGCCGGTCGATCGTGAAGCGGACATTGTCGTCGGTAACGAGGGGGACGTGCAGCCGGTGCATCATCGTCAGCAGGTTGCGATCGGTGTGCGGCGCAATGACGGACCCCGGCGGGAGCTCGGCGAGCTGCACACGCACCGGATTGCACTCAGGGAAGTGCGGCCGAACCGCCGTGTCGATCAGCCGGGTGATCTGCCGGAACAAAGGACGGTCCGGATAGACCAGAACGCTGACCTGGCCCGTTTGCACTTCGGCGATCGAATTTCGCACCACTCCGGCCGGCTTGTCGTTGTAGAAGAACACCGCCCGACCCGGCCGGCTGCCGGCGACGCGCGTGCGGCTGGCGGTATCCACGTCCCAGAAGCCGGCCGGCGCCAGCTCCAGCGCGTCACGCAACTCCGCGCAATCCACGGGTCCGTAATCGATCAGGGGCTGGCCGATATCCATCCGCGCATCTCTAGCTCACTCGGACACGGCGCGCACGCTGCCTAGACCCGCGCTTCGATCGCGTCCCAGATCTTGCCGGCGGTGTCGGTGCCGTTGAAGCGGTCGATGGCGACGATGCCGGTGGGGCTGGTGACATTGATCTCGGTGAGCCATTGGCCGCCGATCACGTCGATGCCGACGAAGATCAGCCCGAGCTCCTTCAGGCGCGGGCCCATCGCGGCACAGATCTCCTCTTCGCGCGGCGTGAGCCCGGTCGCCTCGGCGCTGCCCCCGACCGCGAGGTTGGAGCGGAACTCGCCCTCGCCCGGCTTGCGGTTGATCGCTCCGGCCACCTCGCCGTCGACCAGCACGATGCGCTTGTCGCCTTGCGCCACCTCGGGAAGGAAGGGTTGGACCATGTGCGGTTCGGGCCAGGTCTGGTTGAACACCTCGAACAGCGCCGAGAGGTTGTCGCCGCCTGCCGGAATGCGGAAGATCGCCTTGCCGCCGTTGCCGTGGATCGGCTTGACGACCACGGCGCCGTGCTCGCTCTGGAACGCGCGCACCTCGTCGACCGAGCGCGTCACCAGCGTCGGCGGCATGAACTGCCGGTAATCGAGCACCAGCACCTTTTCGGGCGCGTTGCGCACGCTGACGGGATTGTTGACCACCAGCGTCTCGGGCGCGATCCGCTCGAGCAGGTGCGTGGCGGTGATGTAGCCCATGTCGAACGGCGGGTCCTGGCGCATCAGCACCACGTCGATGTCGCGCCCGAGGTCGAGGCGCCGCGGCTCGCCGGCGGTGAAGTGATCTCCCGCAACGCGCTGCACGCGCACCGGGCGGGCGTGGGCGATCAGGCGATCATCGGCATCGAGCGTGAGGCTGCCGACGTCGTAATGGAACAACTCGTGCCCGCGCTCCTGCGCGCTCAACATGAGCGCGAAGCTCGAATCGCCGGCGATGTTGATCGTTTCGAGCGGGTCCATCTGAACCGCGACTTTGAGAGCCATTGGCGGGGCCTTGCGCTAGGGTGTCTCGACTGCGGTCCTGCGGACCTCCGCTCGACACGAACGGAAGAAGGAGAAACCCCTTGCCGTTCGTGTCGGGCGAAGTCGAGACACGATCGCGCGGCCCTAAGGCTGCCAGGCGTTCACGATATGACGCGGCCATCGCCAGGGGGTCAGCAGCAGGCCGTCGATCCGGGTGGTGTCGCGCGGGCCGGCGTACTTGTGCGCGATCGCCTCGGCGCCCTCGGCCGCGCGGCGGATCGACCACAAGTCGAGCGAGCGGTTGCGCTCCATCACCGAGCGGCGCCACTTGACCTCGACGAACGCGACCGTACGCAGGCGGCGGACGATCAGGTCGATTTCGCCGCGCGGGGTCTGCACCCGCCGGCCGACGACGCGCCAGCCCTGCAGGCGGAACCACCACGCGGCAAAGCTCTCGCCGCGGCGACCGTCGCCTTCGCTCCGGCGGCGGTTGCGGCGGCGGCGCGCCATCAGCCCCGTAGAGCCATCGCGCGGGCGTAGAGCTCCCGCCGGTCTGCGCCGGTCGCCCGCGCCACCTGGGCCGCGGCCTGCGACGGGCTGAGCGTTTCGAGGGCGGCGCGAAGCAGTGCGTCGATGTCGCCGCGCTCGGCCCCGTGGTCGTTGGCGGGCGCGACGAGCAGCACGATCTCGCCCTTGGGCGGGTGCGCGGCGTAGTGCCGGATCAGCTCATCGGGGGTGCCGGTGCGGCACTCCTCGTGCAGTTTGGTCATCTCTCTCGCCACCGCTACTTCCCGTTCGGGCAGCTCTGTCCTTATCGCCGTCAGCGCTCGTTCGAGCCTCGGCGCGGTTTCATAGAACACAAGTGTCGCGGAAACGGAAGCCAGTTGCCGCAAGGTATCCCCGCGCGCCTTTTCCTTCACCGGCAGGAAGCCGGCGAACAGGAACCGGTCGTTCGGCAAACCGGATAACGTCAGCCCGAGAACCGCCGCGCAGGGTCCCGGGAGCGAGGTGACCGCGATCCCCGCCGCGCGCGCTTCGCGCACCAGGCGGTAGCCCGGGTCCGACACCAGCGGCGTCCCCGCGTCGCTGACCAGCGCGACTGCCTGGGCCTGCATCGCCTGCAGCAGCCGCGCGCGATCGCGCTCGCTCGCGTGATCGTCGTAGCGCCACAGCGGCTTTGACGCGCCGAGATGCTTCTTCAGCTTGCCGGTGACGCGGGTGTCCTCGCACGCCACCGCGTCGCAGCGGCGCAGCACGTCGGCGGCGCGCAGGGTGATGTCGCCGAGATTGCCAATCGGGGTCGCGACAATATAGAGGCCGGGAGGAAGAGGTTGGTGGTGGGCCACTTCGCCCCATTGAACCAAGCACGCGGGGAGCGGCAAGCATGAGTTGGAAATTGGACCGGCGGACGCTGGTCGTTGCAGGCACCGCGGCGCTGCTCGCGGGCTGTCACGTGATCCCCAAGGGACCGACCATGAGCACCGGCCCGGTGCCCTCCCCCACACCCGAACCCAGCGCGAGCAGCCTGCCTAGCGACGCCTCGCGCCACCGCGTCGCGCTGCTGGTGCCGATGAGCGGAGCGAACGCCGGCGTCGGCCAGTCGATCGCCAACGCCGCGACGATGGCGCTGCTCGACACCAATGCGGAAAACCTGCGCATCACCACGTACGACACCTCGACCGGCGCGCGCAGCGCGGCGGCGAAGGCGATCGCGGACGGCAACAAGCTGATCCTCGGCCCGCTGATGGGCGACGACGTGCCGCTGGTCATGGCCGAGGCGCGCACCGCGGGGGTGCCGCTCATCTCGTTCTCGAACGACACCAGCGTCGCCGCGGCGGACGTGTTCCTGATGGGCCAGGTGCCCGAGCAATCGGTGGCGCGCACGGTCGCCTATGCCCGCTTACACGGCTCCGCCCGGTTCGCCGCGGTGGTGCCCGAAGGCGACTACGGCCAGCGCGCGGCCGCCGCGCTCAAGACGGCGGTCGCCACGTACGGCGGCACCCTGGTTAGGATCGAGACCTACGCGCGAGGCAATACCTCGATCGTCAGCGCGGCGCAGCGGCTGCAGCAGAAGGGCGGCTTCGACACCGTGCTGCTCGCCGACAGCTCGCGCCTCGCGGCGCAGGCGGCCAACGTGTTCCGCCCGCGCGGCACCGGCGCCACGCACCTGCTCGGCACCGAGCTGTGGAGCGGGGAGAGCGACGTGACGCGGGTCGCCGCGCTGCGCGGGGCATGGTTCTCCGCCGTCACCGACGCGCGCTTCAAGCGCTTCAGCGACAGCTACAAGACCCGCTTCGGCGGACAGCCTTATCGCCTCGCGACGCTCGGCTACGACGCGGTGCTGCTCACCTTGCGGGTGGCGCGGGACTGGAAGCCGGGGCGTGCGTTCCCGACCTCGAAGGTGCGCGACGAAGGCGGGTTCCTGGGCCTCGACGGCGCATTCCGCTTCCAGCGGAGCGGCGTCGCCGAGCGCGCGATGGAAGTGCGCGAGGTGCGCGAGGGACAGGTGGTGATCGTCGATCCCGCGCCGGCAAGCTTCGGCGGCTGACGATAACTCGCCGCTGCGCTTGAACCCGCGCGAATCCGCGCCCTATAGCCTCTCGCCATGCCCGACGACCTGTTTGCCAATACCCCCGCGACCAGCGGCGACTACGATGCTTCCTCGATCGAGGTGCTCGAAGGCCTCGAGCCGGTGCGCCGGCGGCCGGGGATGTACATCGGCGGGACCGACGAGCGCGCGCTGCACCACCTCGCCGCGGAGGTGCTCGACAACTCGATGGACGAGGCGGTCGCCGGCCACGCGACCCGGATCGAGGTCAGCCTGGAGGGCGGCAACCGGCTGACGATCGCCGACAACGGGCGCGGCATGCCGGTGGCCGAGCATCCCAAGTTCCCCGGCAAGTCCACGCTCGAGGTGATCCTCGGCACGCTGCATTCGGGCGGCAAGTTCTCAGGGAAAGCCTACGCCACCAGCGGCGGCCTTCACGGCGTCGGGGTCAGCGTGGTCAACGCGCTGAGCGCGCACACCCGCGTCGAGGTCGCGCGCGACCGGCAGCTCTATGCGCAGGAATTCGCCCGCGGCGAGACGCTCGGGCCGCGGCAGCAGCTTGGCCCCACCCCCAACCCCCGCGGCACCACCGGCAGCTTAACGCCCGACACCGAGATCTTAGGCG
>JBQCFR010000290.1:0-2491 GCA_051958885.1 Tsuneonella sp. | reverse complement strand
TTCCTGGCGAGCTTGATTCCCCTGCTGGTGTACGTTGCGCTTCGGGCGCAGGCTGCGAACGGGCGAGCCACTTTTGCTCTCGTCGGCAGCATCGGGCTGGCCGCGTTCATCTTTCCGCTTATTCTGGTCAACGGCTCACGGGCCGGCGCTGGCGCCGCAGTCGGCGCCCATTTTTCGAGCGCCTTCCTGTGGTGGCATCTGCAAGCGCGGCGCGGCAAGGTCGCGCGGCAAGGTAGAGGACTGAAGCGCTGGCTGGGTCCACTGCTGCTGGGCATGGCTGCCCTGCTCGGGGTGCTGACGTGGTGGCTGTCGCGCTCGCTTGCAATCCAACGCCTGGCAGGCGGGTCGCTCGCCGAGGAGCTCCGCATCAAGGCGCTGCCCTACGCGCTGGACATGATCGGCAGCTATTTCCCGGTGGGCTCGGGCTTCGGCAGTTTCGATTTGGCCTATAAGGTCATCGAACCCTCGTCGCTCCTGATGCCGGAATTTCTCAACCAGGCCCATAACGATCTGCTCCAACTGCTCATCGAAGGAGGCGCACCCGCCGCTGCAATCGTCGCTGTCGCGCTTGGCTGGTTCGCAGTGGCGGGCTTTAGAAGCTGGCGCGTATTTTCGGCGGTGACAGACCCGGAAGCGCTGTCCGATGCTGGAGTGTTCGCCTGGCTCTCGCTGGCGGTTCTCCTCGGCGGCAGCCTCGTGGATTACCCATTGCGCACACCGTCATTGATGGTGGTAGCGGTATTGCTGGCGTGCATCGTTCAACGGTCGGGTCAAGCGAACCGGCAGCCCGCAGATGAACGCTGACAATTGACTCCATTGCTCTTGGCCGACAATCAGTTGGCGCTTTACCGCCAAGGTCGATCTGTTAGGGTTCGACGTGAAACAGACATGCCTTCGCGGCGGTCGCTCTCCGAATCCACATTTGTGACGGGTCCGAAAACGACAGATATGCGTTTGCTCATTATCGTCTCAGCCCTCCTCCTCGTCGGAGGATGCGCTGGCCATCCCGGCGTGCTCGATCAATCGACCACCCCGGTGGTCCAGAACGGGGAGATGCCGCCTCCGACGGGAACGGACCTGCTGTCCGCCACGCGGCCCTACCTGATCGGGCCGTTCGACAAGCTCTCGGTTCAAGTATTCGGCGTTCCGGACCTCAGCCGCGATGAAGTCCAGGTGGACGCCGGCGGACGCCTGTCGCTTCCACTGGTCGGCAGCTTGGCGGCGGCGGGCCTTACGCCCGAGCAGCTCGCGGACAAGATCGAGGCCGGTTTGCGCGGAAGCTATGTTCGAAATCCGCAAGTCACGGTCAACCTGGTCGAGACCGTCAGCCAGGTCGTCACGGTGGACGGGCAAGTCGCCAAGCCCGGGCTGTATCCGGTCATCGGCCGGATGACCTTGATGCGCGCCGTCGCCACTGCCGGAGGCACTTCGGAGTTCGCCAAGCTCGACGATGTGGTGCTGTTTCGCACGGTGGACGGGCAGCGGATGGCTGGCCTGTACAATCTCAAGGCGATCCGCACCGGGGTCTATCAGGACCCGGAAGTCTTCGCAAACGACGTAGTGGTGGTCGGCGATTCTCCCGCCCGGCGGATGTTCAAGGACATCCTCTCCGCGGCGCCTCTGATCACCACCCCGCTCATTATCCTCTTCAGGAAGTAGGCCGACCGTCGCGAGACTCAGCGCGCCCGAAGCCCCATTGCAGAAAAGCCATGAACCAAGCCAACGCTGTCCAAGTCCCTCCTTCGGCCGAACCGGCGACACGATGGCTGAACTTCAGCCAGGTCCCGAAGGTAATCCAGTACTGGAACGCGTTTCGCCGTCACAGGTGGATCGTTGCGGGCATCCTGGTCGGCGCGTTGATCCTCGGCTTGCTCGCGACTCTACTGATGACTCCGCAGTTCACCGCAGCGACCCGGATCGAGATCAGCCGCGAAGACCTGAATGTGACGAACGTTCAGGGGCTGCAGGATCAGGATGTCGGGAAGAGTCTGGAGTTTTATCAAACGCAGTATTCGCTGCTGGATTCCAAATCCCTTGCGACGCGGGTCGCTCGTGCCTTGAACCTGACGAACGACGCCACGTTCAAGGAGGCATTCAAGCTCGACGATTCCAACGACGATGTGGACGCGAACCGCAACGGCGGCAACGCGACCAGCAGCAGCCTGGAACGCGCGACCCGGATTCTTCAGGGTCACGTCGATATTGCGCCGTTGCGCGGCTCTTCGCTGGTCGATGTCGAGTTCACCAGCCCCAACCCCGATCTATCGGCCAAGATAGCGAACGCGTGGGCGGAACAATTCATCGCCGCCAGTCTCGACCGGCGCTTCGAATCGACCGCGGAAGCTCGCGAGTTTCTGCAGGACCAGCTGACCAAGCTACGAAAGAAGCTCGAGCAATCGGAACGGGATCTGGTCAACTACGCCGCGAATAAACGTATCATCGAACTCGAGACCACCGAAGATCCGAATGGGGGCACGAAAACCAAAAAGAC
>JBQCFR010000289.1:0-2340 GCA_051958885.1 Tsuneonella sp. | reverse complement strand
TCCGCTGACGCGGCCGGCCCACCTCCCCCAGAGGGGGAGGCTCTCCGGTTAGCCAACGCCTTCGTCTGCACCGCGAACATCGAGGCGGCGGACGGCGGCGCGGCGATCGTCGACGGCAACCGCAAGGTCCTCGCCGCGCGCCTGTCCGATGCGCGGTTCTTCTGGGAGCAGGACCGCAAGACCTCGCTCGCCGAACACGCCAGGAAGCTCGAACGGATCACCTTCCACGAGAAGCTCGGCACGGTTGCCGACAAGGCCGATCGCGTCGCCAAGCTGGCGCGGTGGCTGGTGGAAGAGGGGATCGTTGGTTCAAATCCCTCCCTCGCTACCAACCCCGCCCAGCCTGAGCTTGTCAAAGGCCATGCGCGATCCGGTGAGGTCAGCGCGCGTGCTTCGACAGGCTCAGCACGAGCGGACCTTGCTAATTTGGCCGAACAGGCCGCCCGCCTCGCCAAGGCCGACCTCGTCACCGAGATGGTCGGCGAGTTCCCCGAGCTCCAGGGCCTGATGGGCGGCTACTACGCCCGCGCCGAGGGCCTGCCGGACGCAGTCGCCGACGCCATCCGCGACCACTACAAGCCGGTCGGGCAAGGTGACGAAGTCCCCACCGCGCCGGTGACGGTGGCGGTGAGCCTGGCGGACAAGCTGGATACACTGGCTTCGTTTTTCGATATCGAAGAGTTTCCAACGGGTTCTAAGGACCCGTTCGCTTTGCGTCGCGCTGCTTTAGGTATCCTGCGACTAGTCCGCACCAATGGCTTGGTTTTGCACCTTGGATCGGTCCTCGACATCGCTTGGCTTGCCCACCAGGACACGGAACTAAGTGATCGTGAGATCGCTCGCCGAAAAGTAATTTCGACCGTGCCCAGTTTCATCCTCGACCGCATGGAAGTTGCGATGCGAGATGCTGGCATCCGACATGACTTCATTCGCGCGTCGCGTGCGTGGAACGCCGCGGAAGATGGTCGACTAGATAGAGTGGAGAGCCGCGCAACGTCCCTCCAATCCTTCATGCAAACCGAGGACGGCGCCAACCTGCTCGCCGGCTACAAGCGCGCCGCGAACATTCTCAAGAAGGAAGGATGGGGCGACAAATCCTCTCCCCTTCAGGGGAGAGGGGGGAGCGCCGCAGGCGCGGAGGGTGTGGGGGCTGTAGGCTCCTTGCCGGCTCCCGCCAGTCCCCACCCCAACCCCTCCCCTAAAGGGGAGGGGCTTACCGACGGCATTCCCCGCACCGGCGAGGAGGACCCGCTGGCGCTGGTCGACGATCCCGATCTGGCGCCGGTGATCAAGGCCAAGATGGCCGAGCGCAAGCAGAACGCGCTGTCCTACACGGCCGAACCGGCCGAAGAGGCGCTGATCGCGGCGCTCGAGGCGGCCGAACCGCGTGCGCAGAAGGCGGTCGCGGCCGAGGACTTCGGCGCGGCGATGGCGGCGCTCGCCTCGCTGCGCGCGGCCGTGGACAGGTTCTTCGAGGAGGTGACCGTGAACGACACCGATCCCGCCAAACGCGCCGCGCGGCTCGACCTGCTGCTGCGCTTCCGTGACGCGGTCCATCAGGTGGCCGATTTCAGCCGTATCGAAGGGTGAATGCTAAGGTGACGAACGCGGCACTCTAGGGCGGCGAAAACACGAAATATCTCAGTCGGTTGGGTCGCACAGCGAGTTTCAAAAAAGCACCCCCGATCGGCGTGACAGGGAAAGGCAGTGCCAGTGCAGACGGTCTATCCATTCGGCGGCGGCGTGGCCTCGGACGATCCGCGCGCCCGCGACAAGACCGTTACCGGCGGCAAGGGCGCCAATCTTGCCGAGATGGCCGGCATCGGCCTGCCGGTTCCTCCGGGGTTCACCATCACCACCGAAGAGTGCGTGCGCTATCTCAAGGAAGGCGGCGACCCTTCGACTGCGCTCAGGACAGGTTTCTCGGACGGCCTGCGCGAGGCGGTCGCCGAGGCGCTGGCGCATATCGAGCGCTCGGTCGGCAAGCGCTTCGGCGATGCCGCCGATCCGCTGCTCGTGTCGGTGCGCTCGGGCGCGCGCGTGTCGATGCCGGGGATGATGGACACCGTGCTCAACCTCGGCCTCAATGACGAGACCGTGGAAGGCCTGGCGAAGGCATCGGGCGACGAGCGCTTCGCGTGGGATTCGTACCGCCGATTCATCCAGATGTACTCCGACGTGGTGCTCGGCCTCGACCATGGCCTGTTCGAGGAAGCGCTCGAGATCGCCAAGGAAGACAAGGGCTTTTACGCCGACACCGAGATGGGGTCTGAAGACTGGCGCGCGCTCGTCGCCGAATACAAGGCGATCGTCGCGCGCGAGCATGACGCGCCGTTTCCG
>JBQCFR010000288.1:0-2163 GCA_051958885.1 Tsuneonella sp. | reverse complement strand
CGGAGAACTGGAAGCGGCCGGAGGACGAGGTCGACGACCTGATGAACCTCATGCGCAAGTTCATCAAATCGGACTTGCCGGAGTTCATCGAAAACCGCGTAAGGCTGCAGATTATCGGCGATTGGCAGGGACTTGCGACGGACATCGTAGAAATGCTCGAGGACGCGGTGAAACGCACCAGCGGCGGCGAGCGGACGTTGGCGGTGGCGCTCAATTACGGCTCGCAGCAGGAAATCGTGCGCGCCGCGCAGCTCGCTGCGGCCGAAGGCGAAATCAGCAATGAAGCGCTTGATCGGCACCTTTATACGTCTGTTCTGCCCCCTTTGGACCTTCTGATCCGCACGAGCGGCGAAGTGCGTCTGTCCAATTTTCTCTTGTGGCAGGCGGCCTACGCCGAGATGATCTTCACCGACGTGCTATGGCCCGATTTCACGCCGGCGCATTTGCAGGATGCGCTCGACACCTTCGCGCAGCGGGAGAGGCGCTATGGCGGACGCTGAGGCCCAGCCGAAGAGGAGCGACCTGCCGGTGCGGCTTGCCTCGGCGGTGATCATGCTGGCGGTGGCGATCGGCGCGCTGGTGGTCGGCGGCGCGGTGTTCGACACGCTGGTGGTCGTCGTCGCGCTGGTGGCGTTTGCCGAGTTCGTGATGCTGGTGGTCGGCGCAACGGCGAACATCCCCTATCGCTTGGCATTTATCATCCTCGGCGCGCTCTATTTCGGGGCCGCCGCGGGCGTCCTCACCGGCGCCGGCGATTTCCTGATCGTCCTGATCGTCGGCGTGACGGTGTTCACTGACACCTTCGCCTATTTCGCCGGCCGCGCGATCGGCGGGCCGCGGATAGCGCCCGCGATCAGTCCTTCCAAGACTTGGGCCGGGCTGTTCGGCGGGATGGCCGGCGCCGCGCTGTGGGTGGTTCTATGGGTCGTTGCGATCGACGGCGGGATCGTCGGCCCGCGCTTCGAGCTGGGGCTGTCGCTGAGCGCGGAGAACCTCGGCGCGGCCGCGCTGCTCGGTGCCGGGCTGGCGGTGGTGGCGCAGGCGGGGGACTTCCTCGAAAGCTGGATGAAGCGCCGGGCGGGGGTAAAGGACAGCTCCAGGCTGATCCCCGGGCATGGCGGGGTGTTCGACCGGATCGACGGGCTGCTCGCGGTAACGATCGCGGTCGGCGTGATCGGCGCCAGTATCGCCGCCTGATGCGCAGCATCTCGATCCTTGGGGCGACGGGCTCGGTAGGCGCCTCGACTCTCGACCTCGTCCGCCGCAACCGCGAGGATTGGCGCGTCGAGGCGCTGAGCGCCAACTGCAACGTCCACGAACTTGCCTCTTTGGCGCGCGAATTCCGCGCAACTGTGGCGGTGGTCGCCGACGAGGCATGTCTCGCCGACTTGCGCGAGGCGCTGGCCGGCTCCGGCATCGAGGCGGCCGGCGGCGCGGCGGCGCTCTGCGAGGCTGCCGCGCGGGGCGCGGACCTCACGGTGGCGGCAATCGTCGGTTGTGCCGGCCTGCGTCCGACGATGGCGGCGATCGAGCAGGGCGGCATTGTCGCGCTCGCCAACAAGGAGGCGCTGGTCTCCGCGGGCGACGTGATGACCGCCGCGGTCGCCAGGCACGGTGCGACCCTGCTGCCGGTGGATTCGGAGCATAACGCGATCTTCCAGTGCCTCGCCGGCAACCGGATCGAGGATGTGCGGCGTATCGTGCTCACGGCGAGCGGCGGGCCGTTCCGCGACTGGCCGGCCGAGCGGATCGCTGCGGCCACGCCGGCACAGGCGGTTGCGCACCCCAACTGGTCGATGGGGGCCAAGATCAGCGTCGATTCGGCGACGATGATGAACAAGGGCCTCGAGGTGATCGAGGCGCATCACCTGTTTCCCGTGGGGCTCGAGCGGATCGAGATCGTGGTCCATCCGCAGAGCGTAATCCACAGCCTCGTCGAATACCGCGACGGCTCGCTCCTCGCGCAGCTCGGGCCGAGCGACATGCGGGTGCCGATCGCCTCGTGCCTCGCATGGCCGCGGCGGATGGACACGCCGATGGCCCCGCTCGATTTGCCCGCGATCGGCTCGCTGACCTTCTCCGCGCCGGACGAAGTGCGTTTCCCCGCCACGCGCCTCGCGCGCGCGGCGGCGCAGGCCGGCGGTGCGGCGCCGGCGGTGCTCA
>JBQCFR010000287.1:0-8928 GCA_051958885.1 Tsuneonella sp. | reverse complement strand
GGTTCGGCCATCGCCCGCAGCCTTGCGCGGCAGGGGGCGCGGCTTGCGCTGTCGGGGTCCAACTCGGGCAAGCTGCGCGCATTCCGCGAGGAGCTCAACGAGGAGTCGGCGCTCGATCACGTCGAAATCACCTGCGATCTGTCGAACACGCAGCAGGTCGAAGAGCTGGTGCCCGCTACGCTGGACACCTTCGGCAAGCTCGACATCCTGGTCAACAACGCGGGCATCACGCGCGACAATCTCATCATGCGAATGAAGGACGAGGAGTGGGAGCAGGTTATCGGGGTGAATCTCGAGGCCGCCTTCCGGTTGATGCGCGCGGCGGCGAGGCCGATGATGAAGGCCCGCTTCGGGCGCATCGTCACCATCACCAGCGTGGTGGGGGCGACAGGAAATCCCGGGCAGGCAAACTACGCCGCGGCCAAGGGCGGTCTGACCGCCATGACCAAGGCGCTGGGGCAGGAGCTTGCCTCGCGCTCGATCACCGTCAACTGCGTGGCGCCCGGGTTCATCCGCACGGCGATGACCGATACGCTGCCGGAGACGCAGAAGGACGCGCTGAATGCACGCATCCCGATGGGCCGCATGGGCGAGGGCGAGGACATCGGCGCCGCGGTCGCCTACCTCGCCTCGCGCGAGGCGGGCTACGTCACCGGACAGACGCTGCACGTCAACGGCGGCATGGCGATGCTCGGCTGAGCGAGATCGCCGCAGCAAAATAAATCCGACGTCGACGAAAAAGCCCGGGCCGCATCGCTGCGACCCGGGCCTTGTTCGGTACGAACCGAAGCGCGATTACTGACCGGTGGCGGTCGCAGTCGCGGTCGCGGTGGCCGTCGCGGCGCCGGTGTCGGTCGCGGCGGGGGTCGCGGTGTCGGTCGCCATCGCGCCGGCGGTGCCGGTGTCGGTCGCCATCGCAGTGGCGGTGTCGGTCGCCATCGCGTCGGCAGTCGCCGTGTCGGTCGCGGCGGCGTCGTCCGCGTCGTGCTTGGCGCAAGCGCTCAGCGAGAGAGCGGTGGCGGCAGCAGCAATCAGCAGGGTGGTCTTTTTCACGGAACGAGTCCTTTTGCAGTGTTGGGATGCGCGAAATGCCGCAAATCCGCCGCGGCGAAAAGTGGCAAAATGGTGGCGGGTGCAAAATTCTTGCGGAAACCTTGTTATCCCCAACGAATCCGGAGCGGCCAAAGTGCGGTCTTGCCGCGCCCGAAGCCGCCGCTAAGGATGTCGGTCCAAATTCCGGCGCCCATTGCCGCACTGTGGGGCGATTCCGGCCCCGGATACGCAAAAGCGGGCGCGCTGAGGGGTAAGAGTAGGGATCGATGAAGGCGACGATTGAACGTGCAACGCTGCTGCGCTGCCTCTCCCACGTGCAGTCGGTTGTCGAACGGCGCAACACGATACCGATCCTCTCGAACGTGCTGATCGACGCCTCGGACGGCGGCAGCCTGAAGGTCATGGCGACCGACCTCGATCTGCAGGTGGTCGAACGGATGGCCGCCGCCTCGGTCGAGCAGCCAGGCGCGATCACCGTCTCGGCCCACCTGCTGTTCGACATCGCGCGCAAGCTGCCGGACGGCAGCCAGGTGAGCCTCGAGACCGCCGACAACCGGATGACGGTGAAGGCCGGGCGGAGCCGCTTCTCGCTCCCCACGCTCCCGCGCGACGATTTCCCGGTCATTGTCGAAGGCGACCAGCCGACGAGCTTCGAAATCCCGGCCAGGACCCTCGCCGAACTGATCCAGCGCACCCGCTTCGCGATCTCCACCGAGGAAACCCGCTATTACCTCAACGGCATCTTCCTCCACGTGTCGGACGACGATCAGCCGGTGCTCAAGGCCGCGGCGACCGATGGCCACCGCCTCGCCCGCTTCACCCTTGCGCGGCCCGACGGCGCCGAAGGCATGCCCGACGTGATCGTGCCGCGAAAGGCCATCGGGGAGCTCGCCAAGCTGCTCGAGGAAGCGCAGGATTCGAATGTCCAGGTCGACTTGTCCGCCAGCAAGATCCGTTTCACGCTCGGCGGCGAGGGCGGGGTGGTGCTGACCAGCAAGCTGATCGACGGCACCTTCCCCGACTACAGCCGGGTGATCCCGACCGGCAACGACAAGCTGCTCAAGCTCGATCCGAAGAGCTTCTACGCCGGGGTCGATCGCGTCGCGACCATCGCCACCGAGAAGACCCGCGCGGTCAAGATGGGGCTCGAAAACGACAAGGTGACGCTGTCGGTCACCAGCCCCGATAACGGCACCGCGGCCGAGGAAGTCCCCGCCGACTATCGCTCGGACGGAATGGAGATCGGCTTCAACGCCAATTACCTCAAGGACATCCTCCACCAGATCGACGGCGACACCGTCGAGCTCCACCTCGCCGACGCCGGCGCGCCAACGCTGATCCGGCAGGACGAGAAGAGCCCCGCGCTCTACGTGCTGATGCCGATGCGGGTTTAGTCCCCGCCTGAGCTGTCACAATCATCGGGGGCGAATTTCGAAAAGTCCAACACGGGCTTTTCTACCATAAATTCAGGTGGTTAATGGCGACTTTGGGTGTCACCATTGTCACCTTTTGGTCATCCCCACTTTGGTTCAGGCCCGGGTTCCGCTTCAACGCGGTGAGGCAGGCGTTTCGCATCTGACCCATTCAAAGAGCCGGCGCCGGGTTAACATGCCCGAACCATGTAGGAAATCGCTGGCGCTCGCCGCCTAGATCGCCACCGCGATCTTGCCGAAGTGCTTGTTGGCGATCTGGTGGCGGAATGCGTCCGCGAGGTTGGCCAGCTCGAACGTGTCGCTGATCACCGGCTTGATCCCGTTCACTTCCAGCGCCGCGATCATGTCGAGCTGCTGCGCGCGGCTGCCGACGGTGAGGCCCTGGACGGTGAGGTTCTTGGAGAACAGCAGCGCGGTCTGCACCGGGCCGGCGACGCCGGTGAGCACACCGATCAGCGCGATGTGCCCGCCGACGCGGGCGGCGAGCATCGACTGGTCGAGCGTCCCGGGGCCTCCGACCTCGACGACGGTGTCCACGCCGTGTCCGCCGGTCAGTTCGAGGGCCTTGGGGCCCCAGGCGGGCACCTCCTTGTAGTTGATCGTCTCGTCCGCTCCGAGATCGCGCAGGCGCTCGAGCTTTTCGCCGCTCGAGCTGGTGGCGATCACGCGCGCGCCGGCGGCCTTCGCCATCTGCAGCGCGAAGATCGACACGCCGCCGGTGCCCTGGACCAGCACCGTGTCGCCCGGCTTGGTCTGCGTATCGACGAACAGCGCGCGCCAGGCGGTGAGCCCGGCGCAGGTGAGCGTGGCGGCTTCGGCGGCCGTGTAGCCCTGCGGCGCGCGGGTGAACCACGAAGCGGGAAGGGTGACCGACTGGCGCGCGAAGCCGTCGGTGCTGTCGCCGGGCACCATGCGCTGCGCTGCGAACGGCACGTCGCGTCCGTCATGCCAGCCGGGGAAGAACAGGCTCAGCGCCATGTCGCCAACTGCGAAACCGGTCTCGCCGGAGCCGACCGCGATCACCTCGCCCGCGCCGTCGGACATCGGGATTCGGCCCTGGGGCGCGGGGATCATCCCCGAGACGACCGCGAGATCGTGGAAGTTGAGGGAACTCGCCTTGATCGCGACGGTGATCTCGCCCGGGCCGGGCTCGGGCGCTTCGGGCAGATCGGTCAGAGTGAGCGTATCGAGGGTGGAGGGCGAAGCGCCCGTGGTGATCGCTTTCAAATGCTTACTCGCAAAACTGTCCGCTCACCCTGAGCTTGTCGAAGTGTGCTTCGCTACGGCCGAACTTGGCGCAGCGTCCTTCGACAGGCTCAGGACGAGCGGGACTGGGAAGAAGGTCTCTATTCGGCAGCTTCGGCCAGTTCGACGCGCTGCGGGCCGCGGATGAGGCCGCCCGGGGTTTCGCCCGTCCATTCGCCCTCGCGGAATGTGACGACGCCGTTCTTGATCGTGCAGACGTAGCCTTCGGCCTTCTGCAGCAGGCGCTTGCCGCCCGCCGGCAGGTCGAACGCGAGCCACGGCTTGCCGAGCTTGAGCCGGTCGAAGTCGATCACATTGATATCGGCGAGATAGCCCGGCGCGATCACGCCGCGATCCTCGAGGCCGTAGAGCCGCGCGGTGTCCTGGCACTGGCGCTTGACCGCGTGCTCGAGACTGAGGCGGCCGTTCGGGCGGTCCTTGGCGCGCTTGCGGTCGCGCACCCAGTGCTGGAGCATGAAGGTGGGGCTCGCCGCGTCGCAGATCGTGCCGCAGTGCGCGCCGCCGTCGGACAGCGAATTGACCGTATCGCCCGCCGCCTGCAGCGCCTCGAGGAAGTCGAGGTTGCCTTCGGCGTAGTTGAGCAGGGGCAGGTAGATGAAGCCCTTGCCCTCGTCCGCGCACAGCAGGTCGTAGGCGTATTCGTCCGGCGTGACACCGGCGGCGGCGGCGCGGGTCTGGATGCTGGCGTCGGCCTGCGGTTCGTAGTCGAAATCGGGGTCCATCTCGTACTGCATGCCCCAACCGCCGCAGACGACCATGATCAGCCCGATGATGTCCTGGTTGACCTGACTGAAGTCGTTCTCTTCGGCGAGCAGCTGCCGCTTGAATTCCGGGTCGAACAGCTTCGCCTTCTGCTGCTCCCACGGCAGCTCGGCGATCGCCTGCCAGCTCGGCTTGAGCCGGAACGGGTGCACCGTGCCCTGCCAGGCCATGACGATGCCGTTCCCGCGCAGCGCGATCTGCGCGACGATGTTAGCGCCGTTGTCGTTCTCCGCGCGCATGGTCGCGATCTGCTCTTCGAGCGGCAGTTCCTTGGCGATCGACTGGAGCGCGGCGAAGGTGACGGGCAGGCCGGTTTCGCGGCTCATCTTCCCCATCCAGCCGAATTCGTCCCACTCGCGGCGCATGTCGCTCGCCATTTCGAACACGCCGTGGCCGACGCGGCCCATCGCGCGGCCGATCGCCACCAGTTCCTCGGCGGTGGCGGTGGTGCCGGGAACCACTTCGCCCTCAATCGAGCGGTGCAGCACGGTGCGGCTGGTCGAGAAGCCGAGCGCGCCGGCGCGCACGCCTTCCTCGACGATCTTGCCCATTTTCTCGATGTCGTCCTCGGTCGGGATGGCGCCGGGCCGCTCGCGGTCGCCGAGCACATAAGCGCGCACCGCGCCGTGCGGGACATGGGTGCCGACATCGACCGTGCGAGGCAACTCTTCGAGCGCGTCGAGGTATTCGGGGAAGGTCTCCCAGTTCCACTTCATTCCTTCGGCGAGGGCGGTACCCGGAATGTCCTCGACCCCTTCCATCAGGCCGATCAGCCACTCGTGCCGATCGGGAGCGGCGGGAGCGAAGCCGACGCCGCAGTTGCCCATGACCACCGTGGTGACGCCGTGCCAGCTCGACGGGGCCATCTCCTGGTCCCAGGTCGCCTGGCCGTCGTAATGCGTGTGGATGTCGACGAAGCCGGGGGTGACGATCATGCCGGCGGCATCGATCTCTTCCGCGGCGTCGCCGGTAACGGTGCCGACTTGCGCGATGAGGCCGTCCTTGACCGCGATGTCGCCGGTGAAGCGTTCGTGGCCTGTCCCATCGACGATGGTGCCGTTGCGGATGACGAGGTCGAATGCGGGCATGATTCCAGGCTCCTTCTCTCCGGGCGGGAGAGTTGCATGCACTAAGGGCCGAGTCCAGTTGCTTTGTGCAACTTGCGTCGCAGCAAGCGGGCGGCTCGGCTCAGCCGCGCGCGCGGATCATGCTTTCGATGTCGACGAACTTCTCGCGCGGGGCGCCTTCGCGCGCAGCTTTCGCTTCGGCTTCCTCGATCTTCTTCCAGTCGCGGAAGGTGACGACGTCAAGCCCGCGCGCTTCTGCCAGCGTGTCGAAGCCGGCGCGGCCCTGCTTGCTCGACGATCCGAGAGCGCCCGAGGCCATGTCCTCGGCGATCCGTTCGACGACCCCGAACCCGTCGGGCCGGTTGGTGCCGATCGTGCCGGTGGGGCCGCGCTTGGCCCAGCCCACGCAGTAGAGACCCGGCAGGATGCGCCCGTCGTCGTTGGCGAACTTGCCGGCCCGCTCGTCGAAGGGCACGCCGGCGATGGGCGAGCTGCGGTAGCCGATGCAGGCGACCACGAGGTCGGCGGGGATCACGTACGTCTCGCCGGTGCCGACCGCGCGGCCGGCCTCGACCCGGGTGCGCTCGACCTCGACCCCGGTCACCTTGCCTTCGCCGACGAGGCGCACCGGACTGGCGAACATGTCGAAGTCGATCTCGATTGCCTTGTCGGCCCGCTCGCTCTCCGGGATCGCCGCGAAGCTGCGCAAGTGCGCGACCGACTTGCGCAGGCCGGGCTCGAGGATCGCGTCCTCCGCCGGTTCGGGGAGGTCGGCGGGATCGACGCGCGGGGTGGCCCGGTCGAGGTGCATGAGCTCGCCCAGCTCCTTGGGGGTCATCATGATCTGGTGCGGCCCGCGGCGGCCGATGATGGTGACGGTCGCGATTGCCGACTGATCCAGCGCATCGAGCGCGTGGGCGACGATATCGCTGCCGGCGAACTCCGCGCGGGTTTTGGACAGGATACGCGCGACGTCGAGCGCGACGTTGCCCATGCCGATCACCGCCGCGCTCTTGCCCGACAGATCGAGATCGAGGTTGGCGAATTGCGGGTGGCCGTTGTACCAGCCGACGAACGCGGCGCTGCCGAACACGTTGGCGAGATCCTCGCCCGGGATGCCGAGCGGGCGGTCGTGCGGTGCGCCGGTGGCGAACACCACCGCGTCGTAGAGCTGCTGCAGCTCGGCGACCGACACGTCGCTGCCGACGGTGACGTTGCCGACGAAGCGGACGTTGTCCGACAGCGCGGTGGTCTCGTAGCGGCGGCTCACGCCCTTGATCGACTGGTGATCGGGCGCGACGCCGGTGCGGATCAGGCCGTAGGGGACGGGGAGGGTATCGAACACATCGACGCGCACTTCGTCGCCCCACTGCTTCTGCGCCGCTTCCGCGGTGTAGTAGCCGGCCGGTCCAGAGCCGATGATCGCGATGTGGCGCATCACGCGGCCGCTCGCAAATTTTGCTCCGCCCGGTCGAGGAACGCGCGGATGCAGCTGATCGCCTGCTCCCGGTGGCTGAGCAGGAACAGGTGCCCGCCGCCTTCGAAGATCTCGAGCTCGCTGCCGGGGATGAGGGTGTGGAGGAACCTGCCGTTGACGAGCGGGACGACCGCGTCCTCGTCCCCCATCATGATCAGCGTCGGCGTGCGAAGGAACGGCAGCAGCGGCGCGCTCGTCCACCCGAGCATGGCAAGGAGCTGGTAGAGATAGCCGCGGCGGCTGGGCGGGGTGAGCCGCGCAACGTGCGCCACCTTCCCCGCCCCCTTGCCGAGCCCTTCGCCGTAGAGCGTGGTGAAATGCTTCTCCATGAAGGCGGCGTCGACGAAGCGGCGCGGGTTGGCCATCTTGGTCAGCGCCTTGGGCGCGCCGGGGACCATGACCATGCCCGCCGTGGTGGCGGCGAGGATCAGCCGCCGGACGCGGTGTCCGTGCTGCAGCGCAAAGTGCTGCGCCATCGCGCCGCCCCAGCTCACGCCCATGACGTCGACCTGCTCGAGCCTGAGGCGATCGAGCAGCTGCGCGCGCGTCCAGCTCATGGTGACGGCGTTGTAGGGCACCAGCGGATCGGGCGACCCGCCGACGCCGGGCATGTCGAAGATCACGAAGCCCCGGTCGTCCAGCGCTTCTGCGAGCGGGGCCACTGCCTCGATATTGGTGCCGATGCCGTTGAAGAACAGCACCGGCAGGTGCTCGCTCGGCATGTCGAGCCGCCAGGTGGCGACGCGCAGCGTCCGGCCGCCGACGTGCATCATCGAAACGTCGGCGGTCGGCCTCGGGTCGGTCCAATCGGGTCCTTCAGGCTTGTTCGAGCACGTACTGGCCGGGCGCGGGATCGCCGGGTTCGAAGCCCTTGCCGCCGAGCCTGGCCGGCGCCTTCTTCTGCGCACCCGAGCGCGCCTGCACCCATTCAATCCAGTAGGGCCACCAACTCCCGGCGACCTCTTCGGTGCCCTCCAGCCATTCCTCGGCGGTCGGCGGCAGCGGCCCGTCATCCTTCTGGACGTAGTACTTGGCCTTGGGGTTGCCCGGCGGGTTGAGGATTGCCTGCATGTGGCCCGACTGGCTGAGCACGTACGTCACGTCGCCCGAGCCGAACAACTGCGTCGAGCGGTAGGTCGCGCGCCATGGGGTGATGTGGTCGGTGACGCCGCCGAGCACGAACAGGTCGGCATCCACTTTCGACAGGTCGATCTTGTGGCCGGCCATTTCGACCTCGCCGCGCCTGGTGAACGCGAGCGTTTCGAACAGGGTTAGAAAATCGCCCATCAGCGTGGCGGAGAGGTTCGTCGCGTCGGCGTTCCAGAACAGCACGTCGAATGCCGGCGGATCCTCGCCGAGCAGGTAGTTGTTGATGACGTAGTTCCAGATGAGGTCGTTCGGCCGCAGCCAGGCGAACCCGCGCGCGAGATCGTCGCCCTTGATGATCCCACCTTTCGCAGCGCGCTTCTTGGCGAGCTCAAGCCCGTTCTGCGTCATCAGCGAGCCGGCCTCGATGTCGCCCTGCTGCGGGTGCAGCACGCAGACCATCAGCGTGAGCGCGCCGAGCAGGCCGCTGCCTTGCGCCGCCAACTGGCTCGCCAGCACCGCGGCCGTCTGTCCGCCCGAGCAGCCGGCCGAGACGTTGACTGTCTTGCTGCCGGTGATCTTCGCCACCGCTTCCATCGCCTGTCGGCAGCTGGCGACGTAGTCCGCCATGCCCCACTTGCCCTGGTCCTTGCCCGGGTTCTTCCAGCTGATCACGAAGGTCTGGATGCCGTTATCGAGCTGGTACTTCACCACCGACTTTTCCGCCGTCAGGTCGTTGATGTACATCTTGTTGATCTGCGGCGGGATGGTGAGCTGCGGGACC
>JBQCFR010000286.1:0-17179 GCA_051958885.1 Tsuneonella sp. | reverse complement strand
AAATCTCGACGGTCGCGGCCGCCTTCAGCCGCGAGGCAAGGTCCGGCAAGATCACGCCCCAGCCGCCGGCAAAACGCCGTGCCGTCAGAAGAAGGGTCGTGCCGGTGGCGCGTATCTGGTTGATCAGATGAAAAAGGCCCGTCTCGTCCAGCGGCCCCTGGTCGGCATCGTCGATCAGCACCGGTCGTGAGCCATCCACCGCAGCTACATGCGGTTCGATGTCAGTAGCATCAAGTGAAATCGCGCCCGACATTTCGCGCCACACGGTGGCAAGGTGCGACTTGCCCGAGCCGGCGGGCCCTGCCAGCACCACCACCGGTGACGGCCAGTCGGGCCATCGGTCGACAAGCGTCACCGCCTGCGCATTGGCCTGCGACACGACAAGGTCGTCGCGCGAATAGCCCGTGGCATGTCCGAGGTCGAGGGGAAGCTGGCGCGGTTTTTCCGGTTCGCTCATGGTCCTGGCAATTTATCGATCGGTCGTGCTGTCGCCGTCCTGGGCCGGGGTGGTCGCCTTGGCTTGCGTCACCTCGGCGTGGCCCCTGTAGAGCGGCGACTCCAGATAGCGGCTAATGCCGAAACGTACCAGTACCGCGATCGCCGCAGCCGCCGGCACGGCGATCAACAGCCCCACGAAACCGAACAGCGCGCCGAAGGCGAACAGCGCAAACATCAGCCAGACCGGATGCAGGCCCACGCTTTTGCCGACCAGCCGCGGCTGCAGAATGTTGCCTTCGATGAACTGGCCAACGAAGAACACACACGCCACCGCCACCACCATGAGCCAGTCCGGCCAGAACTGGACGAAAGCAAGCCCCACGGACAGCACCAGCCCGACAAGCGACCCGACATAAGGAATGAAGCTGATGAGCCCGGAAAACAGGCCAATCAGCACCCCAAACTTGAGGCCCGTCAACGTCAGCCCGACGGCATACATGATCCCAAGCACCAGACAGAGCGTGCCCTGCCCGCGCACGAAACCGGCTGTGGCTGTGTTGATGTCGGTGGCGAGTTGCCGCACCGTGTCGACATGATCGCGAGGGATCCAGCTGTCCACCGTTGCGATCATCCTGTCCCAGTCGAGCAGCATGTAGAACGCCACCACCGGGGTAACCACGAAAAGGCTGGCGATGGAGAATAGCGCCACGCCGGAGCTCCAGAGGGACTGGAAGACCGTGGTGATGAACCCGAATCCGGTGGTGAGGAGCGAGTTGAGGCCTGCCCGCAGGCTGTTTGGGTTTACGCCGAATCGCTGCTCGATCCATTGCGGGTCGAAACTGGTGATCAGCCCTTGCAGTTGGGAAAGATACTCCGGCAGCTTGGCGATGAAGTCGGCGAGTTGCGTGGCGAGTATCGGAATGAGGATGACCAGTGCCAGCGTCAGAACGATGACGAAGGCGACGAGAATCAGGATTGTCGCCATGACCCGCGAGAGCCCGAGCCGCTCAAGCCTGTCTGCCACCGGATCGAGAAAATAGGCCAGCACCATGCCAGCCACGAAGGGCAGCAGGATGCCGCTGAACAGGTAGATGAACAGGGCCAGCACGACGGCGGCGACGATCCAGAACCGGACCTGCCGGCGGAACACTGCGGCCGCCGCTTCCTCCTGCGTCACTTCAACCGTTTGGAGTCTCGCTTTTGCCATAGCCGTTCATGTGCCTGAGCCAGCCCACGAGATAGGCCGCCGCCGAAGTGACGGTCAAGGCCCCCGAGAGCAATATGAGCACGAGACGGATGGGGCCGTATTGCGTCTGAAAAGCGAGCTCGGCAAGCGCCACTGCGGCCAGCACGATCTGCGCCGCGGTGTTGGCCTTCGAGACCAGCAGCGGCTTCATCGCTACCGGGTTGCCCATCACCGCCGACAGCACGACCGCGCACACGATGAGCCCGTCGCGCGAGACCACCGCAATGACCAGCCAGAGCGGCAGTTCCCCCATGAGACCCAGCATGACGAAGACACTGACCAGCAGGAGCTTGTCGGCCATCGGGTCGAGATAGGAGCCCAGGGCCGAGCGCTGGTTGAAGTGTCGGGCCACGAAGCCGTCAATAGCGTCCGACGCACCAGCCACGATAAAGCCGGCGAATGCCCAATCCGTACGGCGCAAGAGCAAGGCATAGATCACGCCCGGCACCAGCAAGAGCCGCAGAATCGTGATCACGTTCGGAACCGTCACGACGCCATAGTCTCCCTCACTTCGATCCCGATACATGGTCGAGAGCATCGCCGGCTGCAAGATGCCACACGCGGACAGGATTCCCGCCACGTTTTTCCGCCGCAAATGTGTGGCTGTGTGGCCGCTGTCCTTGCGAGGCCGGATCGTTCATGCGAAGAGCCCGGCCATGTCATGTTATGCTAGTCGCGGCACGCGGCCCTATCAGCATTGTCCAGAGGAACGGCCATGAGCGAGCAGAAGAACGGGCTCACATATGCACAGGCGGGCGTCGACATCGATGCCGGAAACCTGATGGTCGAGAAGATAAAGCCGCTGGTGCGCTCCACCCGCAGGCCGGGCGCCGACGGCGAGATCGGCGGCTTCGGCGGCCTGTTCGACCTGAAGGCAGCCGGCTTCACCGACCCCGTTCTGGTCGCCGCCAATGACGGCGTCGGCACCAAGCTGAAGATCGCCATTGAAGCCGGAAAGCACGACACGATCGGCATCGACCTGGTGGCCATGTGCGTCAACGACCTCGTCGTCCAGGGCGCCGAGCCGCTGTTCTTCCTGGATTATTTCGCGACCGGGAAACAGGAGACCGGCATCGCCGAGCGGGTGATCGCCGGGATCGCCGACGGGTGCAAGCAAGCCGGCTGCGCGCTGATCGGCGGCGAGACGGCGGAAATGCCCGGCATGTACGCGGCGGGCGACTACGATCTCGCCGGCTTCTGCGTCGGCGCGGTCGAGCGCGGGGAGCAGCTCACCGGCGCGGCTGTCGCGCCAGGGCACGTGCTGCTCGGGCTGGCGAGCTCGGGCGTGCATTCGAACGGCTATTCGCTCGTGCGGCGGCTCGCCGCGGACAAGGGCTGGAAGCTCGACCGCCCGGCGCTGTTCGACAACGAACGGCTGCTGATCGATGCGCTGATCGAGCCCACCCGCATCTACGTCGCGAGCCTTCTGCCGCTGATCCGGGCCGGCAAGATCGACGCGCTCGCGCACGTGACCGGCGGCGGGCTGCTGGAGAACGTGCCCCGCGTTCTGCCCGCAGGCGCGCACGCGGTGATCGACGCCGATGCGTGGGAGCAGCCGCGGCTGATGGCTTTCCTCCAGGCGCAGGGCGCCATCGAGCCGGCCGAGATGGCGCGCACGTTCAACTGCGGGATCGGCATGGTGCTCGCGGTCGCTCCCGACCGCGCGCGCGAGGTCGCCGCAGAGCTTGAGGCGGAAGGCGAGACGGTCAGCCGCATCGGCGAAGTGGTCGCGGCGCCGCGCGGGTGCACGGTCAAGGGCTCGGCGGGAACCTGGTCGGCGCGCGAAGACTGGGAAGCGCAGCACCTCGCCTAGGGTCTGCACCTAATCCATCGCGTCGCGCGGCACGCCTTCGATGTCCTCGCCCAGCGTCTCGCGCAAGTAGAGCTCGCGCACCAGCACGAACCCCACCACCAGCAGCGCGCCCGCGAAGAACACGCCGTAGATTCCGAACACCGCACCCGCGGCGAGGATGGTGAACAGCGTCAGCGCAGGCGGGATCTGGACCACCTGGCGATTGACGCCGGGCGAGATGAACCAAGCCTCGATCAGCCGCACAGCGAGATAGGCGACCGCGGTCTTCACCAGCACCGCGCTGCCCGAGGTAGCGGCAATCCCCACCGCCGGCAGCATCGCCAGCGCCGGGCCGACGTAGGGCACGAACTCGCTGAGGCCACCGAGCAGCCCGAGCGCCGCCCACTCGCGCACGCCGGCGAGCCACAGCGATCCGCCGATGATCACCGCCATCGCGGCCATCGAGAACAGCTTCGCCTTGAGCCACAGCCGCAGCGCGACGCGCACCTCGCCCAGCGCGCGTTCGACCACAACCCGGCCTGCAGGCGGGGTGAGCAGCACCGCCGCGTGGACGTAGGGCCGCGGATTGGCGGCGATGAACAGCGCCCCGATGATCACGATGACGAAGTTGAGCAGCACTTCGCCCGCCCCCTTGGCGAGGTCGCCGAGGCGGTTCGCGATGGTGCTGCCGCCGGTCGCCGCGCGCACCGCCTCGACCACGGCCGCGCCGACCTTGGTCGTCGAGAGCCCGCGCTCGATCGAATCGATCGTGCCCGGCAAGTTGGCGAGCATCCCGCCAATCGTGTCGCCGAACTGCACGGTGAGCAGGTAGCCGATGACGCCGAACAGGCCGAGCGAAAGGAGGATCCCCAGGCCCAGCGAGATGCGCTCGTTGCTCACGCCGATCCGCTGGAAGAGCCGGGCGGCGGCGCGGAACATCACCGCGCCGAGCACCGAGCCGAAAGCCAGCAGCAGCAGGTCGGCCGCGCGCCAGATGACCAGCAGCACCGCGGCGACCGCGATGGTCCACCCCAGCCGCCGCAGGAACGGTATATCTTCGGGCCGGGGCTTGAGCGGGGACGCCATCTGCCGCAACAAGCGCGCGCCGTGGCGGGATGTTCCGGCGCATGGTCCAGCGGATGGGAGCGCAGCGATGAAGAAGGCCCGCGTCGCGGTGCTCATCTCGGGCAGCGGGACGAACATGGCCGCGCTGCTCTACGCGAGCCGGCTACCCGGCGCGGCCTATGAGATCGTGCTTGTCGCGAGCAACGACCCCGCCGCCGCAGGCTTGCGCCTCGCCTAGGGCGAAGGCGTCCCGACGTTCGCGCTCAGCCACAAGGGCATGGACCGCGCCGCGCATGACGCGCAGATCGACGCCGCCATCCGAACCGCGGGCGCGGACTACGTCGCGCTCGCCGGCTACATGCGCGTGCTCGGCGCCGAGATGGTGCGCGGCTGGGAGGGGCGGATGCTCAACATCCATCCCTCGCTCCTGCCCAGGTACCGCGGGCTGCACACGCACCGCGCCGCGCTGGAAGCGGGCGACGCCGCTGGCGGGGTCAGCGTGCACCTGGTGACCGAAGAGCTCGACGCGGGCGAGGTTCTCGGCCAGCTCGAAGTGGCAGTTCTCCCCGGCGACACCGAAGCCAGCCTCGCCGCGCGCGTGCTGATTGCCGAGCACCAGCTCTACGCGCGCGTGCTGAACGAATACGTGTCGAGGCCGTTCGATGCGGACTGGCTCGTCGCGCAAGTCCGCGCACGCGCACTGGCGCTGCCGCAGGCGGAGGAGACCACCAGCCACGGAATGCCCTGCTTCGGCATCGCGAAAGGCAAGAAGTTCGCCTGGGTCTCGGTCGATCATCACGGCGACGGCAAGACCGCGCTGCTGGCCAAGATCGACGGCGCGGACGAGCAGGCGCAGCTGATCGAGAACGATCCCGAACGCTACTACCGCCCCGCCTATTTCGGCGACGGATGGATCGGCATCCGCCTCGACCTCGGCGATACCGATTGGGAGGCCGTCGGAGATTGGCTGGCGCGCAGCTGGCGCGCGGTTGCGCCGAAGAAGCTCACCGCGCTGATGGATGCAGCCGACGCGTTCTGATGTCGGGGGCGGGCCCGAGAGGTCGCTGATGTCGGGCAGGTCGCTGGCACGATCGGACAGGTCCCGCGCTTCGTTCGGCGCGAGCGCGCGGGTCATCGGCGGCGGGCCCCCTTCGGCCCACGATTGCCATTCCGCCACCCGGTCGCCCTCGCAGCGCACCCGCCACACGGCGCGGCGACCCATGCCGAAGCCAGCGCTGTTGACCTTGCCGCTCATCAACACGTGCGGCGCGCGGTAGCTCACTTTCTCGATCTCGACCCCGAAGTCCGGGTCGGAATCGAACAGCGGACCGATCACCTGGAGCACCAGGTCGCGCCCGCTCACGCCCTCGCGCCAGCTGTCGATGTAGGTGAAGTCCTCGCTGAGCAGCGGCGCGAGCGCCGCCGGGTCATGCGCGTTGATCGCCGCGACGAACCGTCCGACGAGCGCCTTGTCCTTGTGAGCGCGACCCCAAAACATCCAACAACTTAACATTGGAACCGGGTTGCTGTCACCGCAATTCGCGTCTCCGCCGCACAAATGAAAAGGGCCGCTGATAAGGCGGCCCTTTTTGCGCTCAATGGGAGCGCTGGATCAGCCGACGATCTCGTCGTCGCCGAAGAAGTAGGCGATCTCGGTCGCCGCGTTCTCTTCGCTGTCGGACCCATGCACCGAATTCGCCTCGATCCCTTCGGCGAAGGTCTTGCGGATCGTGCCCTCGGCGGCGTCGGCCGGGTTGGTCGCGCCCATCACGTCGCGGTTGCGCTTCACCGCGTCCTCGCCTTCGAGCACCTGGACCACGACCGGGCCGCTGGTCATGAACTCGCACAGCTCGCCGAAGAAGGGGCGCTCCTTGTGCACCGCGTAGAAGCCTTCGGCCTGATCGCGGGTCATCTTGATACGCTTGCTGGCGACGACGCGCAGGCCGGCGTCCTCGAGCATCTTGGTGACCGCTCCGGTGAGATTGCGGCGCGTCGCGTCGGGCTTGATGATCGAAAAGGTGCGGGTGACCGCCATGAGAGGTGTCCTTGGAAATGGGTGGGAGAAATTGCGCGCGCCCGTAGCGGGCAGGCAGGCTGCACGCAAGTAGGAGGTCCAGCGCCGGTCAAAAGCCCTCTCACCCTTCAGGGGAGAGGGTTGGGAGAGGGAAATGAGCGCTTACGCAGGTGTTTCGCACAGGCCTCTCTCCCGCCGCCCTGCGGGCGAGGGCTAAGAACGGTCACAATCTTTTGATCCACTTGCCGGCTTCCTGTTCGAAATAGCCGCGGGTCACGTCCTCACGCGAATCGAACTCGCGCCAGACCGCGCGTAAGGGCGCCGCCTGGTCTCTCGCGAACAGCACGATCACGCGGTCGAACTCAGAGCCCGGAGCGCGCCAATCGCCATCGGCGAGAATGGCGACTTTCGCGCCGTTGGCAGGATTGTACCGGTCGGACAGCAGGATGGGCTGGCGCGCGGCGTGCGGCCCGTCCGCATCTCCATTGGCGAGGAAGCTTTCGGGCTTTGCCTCCCACAATGCCTGGCTCGTGGCGCTACGACGCTCGGCATCGCCATCGACGATCAGCAGGCGGTCGCCGCCTGCAAGTACCCGCGTAGCAATTAACGCGACAATGCGCTCGACCGGTCCTTGCGAATACTGCCAGAAGTCAATTTGCATCACCAATCAGTCAAGTCCGCTCACCCTGAGCTTGTCGAGGGGTGGTTCGCCACGGGCCAAGTAAGCGCAGCGTCCTTCGACAGGCTCAGGACGAGCGGAACCCAAAAGGCCAACACGTTACGCCTCAAGCACGTCGCGCACATAGCGGTCGACCAGCCGCACGCCGTAGCCGGTCGCGCCCTTGCCCCAGGTGCGTCCGTCCTTATCGGCCCAGGCCATTCCCGCGATGTCGCAGTGCGCCCACGGCGTGCCGTCCTTGATGAAGCGCTGGAGGAACTGCGCCGCGGTGATCGACCCTGCCCCGCGGCCGCCGATGTTCTTCATGTCGGCGATAGGGCTGTCGAGCAGCTTGTCGTAGGCCGGCCCGAGCGGCAGGCGCCACAGCTTGTCGCCGGTTTCCTGTCCCGCCTTGGTGAGGCGCTCGGCCAGCGCATCGTCGTTGGCGAACAGCCCGGCGTATTCGTTGCCGAGCGAGATGATGATTGCGCCCGTCAGCGTTGCGAAATCGACGATCGCGGCCGGCTCGAACTCCTGCTGCACCCAGTGCAGCGCGTCGCAAAGCACCAGCCGCCCCTCGGCGTCGGTGTTGAGCACTTCGACCGTCTGGCCCGACATCGTGGTGACGACGTCGCCCGGCCGCATCGCCTTGCCGTCGGGCATGTTCTCGACCAGGCCGCAGACGCCGACGACGTTGGCCTTCGCCTTGCGCTTCGCCAGCGCGAGCATCGCGCCCGCCACCGCGCCCGCGCCGCCCATGTCCCACTTCATGTCCTCCATGCCCGGGCCCGGCTTGAGGCTGATGCCGCCGGTGTCGAACGTCACGCCCTTGCCCACGAACGCCGTCGGGCGTGCGCCCTTGTCGCCGCCCATCCACTTGAGCGCGAGCAGGCGCGAGGGGCGCTCCGAGCCCTGCCCCACGCCGAGCAGCGCGCCCATGCCGAGCTCGGTCATCTGCGCGACATCGAGCACGACGATCTCGACCCCGGTGCCCTCGAACCGCGCGCGGCAGCGCTCGACGAAGGTCTCGGGATAGATCACGTTGGCCGGCTCGGTCACCAGCTCGCGGGTCAGCTCGACGCCGTCGGCCACCGCAGAGGCGTCCGCCCACGCGGCCTCGATCCCCTCAGGGGCGCCGACCACGGCTACCTTCTCGAGAGTGACCTTCTGTTCGTCCTTCATCCTGGTGCGATAGGTATCGTACCGCCAGCTGCGCAGCCGCAGACCGAGCAGCACCATCGCCGCCTGCTCCGCCGAGAGGCCGCTGCCCGATAGGTCGAGCGCCACCGCGGTCTCCCCGCTGGCGAGGTACTTGCCGGCAAGCGCGGCGCCAGCCTTTTCGAGATTGGCGCCCCGCTCGGCGTCGCCCGGCTCGCCCGCGCCGGCGAGCGCAACACGAACGACTTGGCCGCCGCGCTCGGCGAAACCTTCGAACACCTGCCCGCTGCGGCCCTTGAACCGCGCGGCGGCCGCCCCTTGCGCGAGTGCCGGCTCGAGACCCTCGGGCAAGGCGCCCTGATCGACGATGCGGGCGACGAGGCGGACGTCCGACGGGAGCGCCTGAGTGAATTCGATCTGCATGGAAACTCCGCGAATATTCGTGAAAAGACCGGGTGTGCGCCGGGTGCGCCGGGGCCGTCTTATGGCGATTGCGATTAGGCGGAGGGAGTGCGATAGGCAAGTGATGCTCCCCGCTCCGCAGTCTGCGCCGCAAGCATTTCCCCGCCGCTTGCCGAAGACCGGTACGGCCGCTTTCGCGCTCGCGATGGCCCTCGCGGCGAGCCCGCTCACCGCGCAGGATGGTTCGGCCAGCGGGATGGGATCGGCGGACCAGCCCCAAGGCACCCAGAGCGGCCCCGAAAGCCTCCCGCCGAACCCACATAGCAAGCCCGATCTCGCTCAGCCGCTGCCGCAGGTTCCTACTGCAGGCACCCCTTCCGCGCCGGCGAGCGATCAGGAAATCGCCTTCGAATCCGACGGCGTGAGCTACGATTCGAATGCCGACACGGTCACCGCGACGGGCAATGTCGTGCTGCGCAGCACCGACCGTTCGGTGCGCGCCGACGCGGTCACCTGGAATCGCAAGACGGGCCAGATCGTCGGCACCGGCAACGTCCGCTTCGTCGACGAGGACGGCAACCAGCTGTTCACCGACCGCATCGAGCTGACCGACAAGTTCGAAGCGGGCGCGATGGAGAACCTGCTGCTCGCGCTGCGCGAAGGCGGCCGGCTCGCCGCGCGCAGCGGCCTGCGCCAGGCCGACGGCACGGTCCTGCTGACCGACGCGGCCTATACCGGTTGCGAGGTCGTCGATGCCGACGGCTGCCCGCGTGAGCCGAGCTGGCGGATCACCGCGGACCGGGTGACTTACCTGCCCGATCAGCACAAGGTGAAGTTCCGCGGCGCGTTCCTCGAGCTGTTCGGACTGCGGCTGATCCCGCTGCCCGGCCTGGCGGTGCGGACCGACGGCCGCGCGGTCTCGGGCTTCCTCGTCCCCGACATTCGCGTCTCGCAGTCGAACGGGGTGGAGCTCAACAGCAGCTATTACTGGCGCCTGGCGAACAACAAGGACCTGACCCTCGGCGGTTACGTGTTTACCGAGGCGCCGCCGATGGTCTCCGCGCAGTGGCGCCACCTGCTCGACATCGGCGCCTACCAGATCACCGGCTACCTGACCGAAAGCAACCGCATCGGGCTCGACAACAGCCGCGTGACCAGCCAACGCAGCGCGCGCGGTTACCTGTTCGCCAACGGCAAGCTCCAGTTCGACCCCAACTGGAGCCTCACCGGCTCGATCCGCGTGGCCAGCGACCGCACCTTCCTGCGCCGGTACGACATCAGCTACGACGACCGGCTCCGCTCGATGTTCGAACTCGAACGGATCGGGCCCGATTCGTACTTCGTGTTGGCGGGCTACGGCACCCAGACGCTGCGGCTCAACCAACCGCAGGGACAGCAGCCGTTCGCGCTGCCTCTGATCGACTATCGGCGGCGGCTGAGCACGCCGCTCGGCGGTAAGCTGCAGCTAGAAGCAAACCAGCTCGCGCTCACCCCCAGCGACGGGCAGGACACCCCGCGCGCGTTCGCCTCGGCGCAGTGGGATTTGAAGACGATCACCGGCCTGGGTCAGATGATCACCTTCACCGCCCTCGCGCGCGGCGATGTGTATCATTCGGACGAGAACGGGATGACCGCGACCGCGGTTTACCGCGGCAACCCGGGGTGGGAAGCGCGCGGCGTGGCGCTGGCCGCGGTCGACGTGCAGTGGCCGCTCGTGGGACCGCTGTTCGGCGGCACCCAGGTGCTCACTCCCCGGGTGCAGCTCGTCGCCGCCCCGCACATCCGCAACCTCGCGGTACCCAACGAGGATTCGCGCGCGATCGACCTGGAGGATTCGAACCTCTTCGCGCTCAACCGCTTCCCCGGCTACGACCGGATCGAGGACGGGCCGCGGGTAACCTACGGCGTCGACTGGCAGCTGCAGGTACCCGGCTGGCGCATCGCCTCGACCATCGGCCAGTCTTATCGCCTCAACAACAATCCCACGGTGCTCCCCGACGGCACGGGCCTGTCGGACCGGCTGTCCGACATCGTCGGGCGTACCGAGGTGCGGTTCCGCGATCTGGTCAAGTTCACCCACCGCTTCCGGCTGGACAAGGACAACTTCGCGATCCGCCGCAACGAGATCGACGCGACTGTCGGCAGCTCGCGCACGTACGCCGAGATCGGCTACCTGCGGCTCAACCGCAACATCTCCAGCACCATCGAGGACCTGCGCGACCGCGAGGAACTGCGCGCGGCGGGCCGCGTGGCGTTCGCGCATTACTGGTCGCTGTTCGGATCGGGCGTGTTCAACCTCACCAACCGCAGCGAGGACCCGACGCTGAACGCCGACGGATTCCAGCCGATCCGCACCCGGCTGGGCGTCGCCTATCAGGACGACTGCCTCGAGATCGGGGTGACCTGGCGCCGCGACTACGTGACCGCGGGCGACGCGAAGCGGGGCGACACCTACCAGTTCTACTTCGCGCTGCGGAACCTCGGTTTCCGGTGACGCGCAAGTGCGCCCCGTTGGCAGGCCCCGGCACTTGCGCTATCGGCGCTCAACTCAGCTTCGGTTAAGCCTGAAAAAGGCACCGGCGGTCTTCTACTCGGGCGCTCCAAGCCGCGCCGTCATCGGAACAAAAGCGTGATCCTAAAAAGCGTTTCGAAGTTGCTTTCGGGCCTTGCCCTCGTGGGCCTCGTGACCGGACCTGTCGCTCTGATGGCGCAGGACGACGGCAGCGCCGATCAGATGGCTGGCGAGCAGTCCTCAGGCGCGGGCGAGAACCCGCTGAACCTGCCTGCCAACATGCAGATCTTCGGCAAGAACGATCCCAACGTGCGCAAGGCCACCGCGGTGGTGAACGGACAGGTCATCACCGGCACCGATGTCGACCAGCGCGCCGCGCTCGTCGTCGCCGCCTCCAAGGGCGAGATCCCGCCCGACGAGATGCAGCGCGTGCGGATGCAGGTGCTGCGCAACCTGATCGACGAAACGCTCGAGATCCAGGCCGCCAAGGCGGACGACATCACCGTGAGCAAGGACGAGATCGACCAGACTTACGCGCGGGTCGCGGCGCAGAACTTCCGCCAGAGCACCGATGCGATGGACGCGTATCTCAAGAAGATCGGGTCCTCGCCCGCTTCGCTCAAGCGTCAGATCGAAGGCGAGATGGCCTGGCAGCGGCTGCTCAGCCGTAACGTCGCGCCGTTTGTCAACGTGTCGAACGACGAGGTCAACGAGCTGCTCCAGCGGCTCGAGGCCTCGCGCGGGCAGTCCGAGTACCGTCTCGGCGAAATCTTCCTCTCGGCCAATCCCGAAACCCAGGCGGCCGTCGAGCAGAACGCCCGCAAGCTCATCGAGCAGCTGCGCCAGGGGGGCAGCGTCGTCGCCTACGCCCGGCAGTTTTCCGAAGCGTCGACCGCGGCGGTCGGCGGCGACCTGGGCTTCGTACGGCTCGAGACGCTGCCCGCCGAGCTGGCCAGCGTCGCCAAGGACATGGAGCCGGGGCAGCTCGTCGGGCCGGTGCCCAATTCGGGCGGCTATTCGATCCTCTACCTGATCGACAAGCGCCAGGTGCTCACCGCCGATCCGCGCGATGCGGTGCTTAGCCTCAAGCAGATTTCGTACACTTTCCCGGCCGGCATGACTCAGGCGGAGGCGACGCCGCTGCTCAAGACGTTCGCCGAAGGGGTGCAGAAGATCAAAGGCTGCGGCGATGCCGATGCCGCCGCCAAGGCGCTCGGCGCGCAGATCGTCACCAACGACCAGATCCAGGTTCGCCAGCTCCCCGAACAGCTCCAGTCGATCATGCTCGGGCTGCAGGTCGGCCAGACGACGCCGCCGTTCGGCTCGGTCGAGGACGGCGTGCGGGTGCTGATGCTGTGCGGCCGCGACGATCCGCAAACCGCCGACAAGCCGAGCTTCGACGAGCTGATGAACAAGATCCAGGACGAGCGGATCAACAAGCGCGCGCAGCGTTACCTGCGTGACCTGCGCAACGACGCCTACATCGAGTATAATTGACCACTGACGCTCCTCCGCTGGCCGTATCGCTGGGCGATCCGGCGGGCGTGGGACCGGAGCTGATCGCCGAGGCCTGGGCCCTGCGCGACAGGGAGCGTCTGCCGCCCTTTTTCGCCGCCGGCGGCGTCCGCCTGCTCGCCGCCGCCGCGACCGCGCGCGGGATCGAGCTGCCGGTGATCCCGATCGCCGCGCCTGCGGAGGCTGCCGATGCGTTCGCGCACGGCTTGCCGGTGCTCGGCGAGCTCGACGGTGTCTACCGCCCGGGCGAGCCGGACAGCGAGAGTGCGCGGCTCGCGTTCGCCTCGCTAGAAGCTGCTGCTGGTCTCACGATGAGCGGCGCGGCGGGAGCGCTTGTCACCGGACCGATCGCCAAGGCGCTGCTCGCGGAGGTCGGCTTCTCGTGGCCCGGCCAGACCGAATACGTCGCGCACCGCTGCGGCGTCGCCGCGCAGGACGCGGTGATGATGCTGGCGGGGCCGCAGCTGCGCACGGTGCCGCTGACGGTCCACGTGGCGCTGGCGCGGGTGCCGGGCCTGATCACCGTCGACCTGATCCGCCGCCGCGCGCGCATCCTCGCCGCCGCACTGGCGCGCGACTTCGGCATCGCGCGCCCGCGTATCGCCGTTGCCGCGCTCAACCCGCACGCCGGCGAGGCGGGCCGCTTCGGCGACGAGGAAGCGCGCGTGATCGCGCCCGCGATAGAGGCGCTCAAGGCCGAAGGGCTCGGCGTCACCGGCCCGCACCCGGCCGACGCTCTGTTCGCCCCGCACGCGCGCGGCGACTACGACGCGGCGCTGTGCATGTACCACGACCAGGCGCTGATCCCGCTCAAGGCGCTCGACTTCGACGCGGGCGTCAACGTCACGCTGGGGCTGCCGGTGGTGCGCACCAGCCCCGATCACGGCACCGCGTTCGGCATCGCCGGCACCGGCCGCGCCGATCCGGGCGCGTTCGTCGCCGCGATCCGCATGGCGGGCGAATGCGCTGCGCGGCGGGGTTAGGTAAAGTGTTTCACGCAGAGGCGCAGAGGATTCGCAGAGACCGCGGAGATGCAGCGCCCGGGCCGAAGGCTCCACACCATAGCCGGCGCTATTTGGAATCAAGGCGGCTGCGCCGCGGCGCCACGCGCTCTGCGCCTCCGCGCCTTTCTTCCTCTGCGCCTCCGCGTGAACCCGGCCGTGCCTGACCTCCCCCCCTTGCGCGAGGTCATCGCCCGCCACTCCCTCAGCGCGAGCAAGGCGCTGGGGCAGAATTTCCTCCTCGACGAGCAGCTTCTCGACCGCATCGCGGCGATCCCCGGCGACCTCGCGGATCACGCGGTGCTCGAGATCGGCCCCGGCCCCGGCGGCCTCACCCGCGCGCTGCTGCGCGCCGGGGCGCGGGTGGCCGCGGTGGAGATGGACCGCCGCTGCCTCCCCGCCCTCGCCGAGCTCGAAGCCGCCTTTCCCGGCAAACTGCGCGTAATCGAGGGCGATGCGCTCAAGCTCGACCATGACGCGCTGATGGGCGAGCCCTACGCGGTGGTCGCCAACCTGCCGTACAACGTCGGCACTGCGCTGCTGGTGCGCTGGCTCGGCGGCGAGCAATGGCCGCCCCGCTGGACCAGCCTGGCGCTGATGTTCCAGCAGGAAGTCGCCCAGCGGATCGTCGCCCGGCCGGATACGAGCGCGTACGGCCGCCTCGCCGTCCTCGCCCAGTGGCGCTCGACCGCGCGCATCGCGATGAAAGTCCACCGCAGCGCCTTCACCCCGCCGCCCAAGGTGATGAGCGCGGTCGTCCACATCGAGCCTGCCGTCATGCCCGAAGGCGTCTCCGCGCGCACGCTGGAACGCCTGACCGAGGCTGCGTTCGGCCAACGCCGCAAGATGCTCCGCCAGAGCCTGAAGGGCGTGCCGGGCTCCCTCGAGGCCCTAGCCGCGGTCAACATCGACCCTCAGCGCCGCGCCGAGACGCTCGCCGTCGCGGATTTCGTCGCGATTGCGCGTGCGTTGGGTCGCTAAACGTCCGCAATCACCAACAGGCCCTGTGGCCGTTCGGGGTCGTCGAGCTTCGCCACGTCGCATCTTTCAAAGCCCGCCGACAGGCACACGTCTCGCCATTCCTCGGCGGGACGGAGGTGGAAGCCGTTGTCGGCCAACGCGAACGGCGGCGCGCGATCCGGGCCGAGGCAGCCCATGACGATGCGACCGGCGGGCCGCATGACCCGCCTTATCTCGGCAAGCGAGGTCGCCGGGTCGGTCCAGAAGTGGATCAAACCGAGCGAAAACACCCTGTCGAACGCATCCCCGGCGAACGGCAGGTCCTCGCTTGTGCCGAGGTGGAATTCGGTATTGTCCGACGCGATCGCCTGCGCGTGGCGTTCCAGCGCGGCCGCCACCATCGTTTCCGACCGGTCGACGCCGACATAACGCACGCTTTCACCCGAGGCGGTTACCGCCGCCGCCAACTCCCCAAGCCCGCAGCCAAGTTCGAGCACCGCCATGCCGCTTCCCACCCCGAGTTGTTCGAGCGCCAGCGCGCTGCCCTCGGCGTTGACGGCGGCGAGGCCGCCGATGACGGCGAGACCCGCAGCGCCTTCCGGATCGCGCAGATGCCGCGCAAGCTCGGCACCGTCCATACCGCCGATTTGCGTCACGCGCCCGCCCCCTTCGCCTTCGCCCGCCACGCGTGGAGCAGCGGTTCGGTATAGCCGCTCGGCTGCTCGACGCCGTTGAACACGAGGTCGCACGCCGCGCGGAAGGCAGGGCCGTCCTCGTTGCCGACCAGCGGCGTATAGTCCGGGTCGCCGGCGTTCTGCGCATCGACCTTGGCGGCCATGCGGCGCAGCGAGTCCATCACCTGCTCGCGCGTGCAGACGCCGTGGAGCAGCCAATTGGCCATGTGCTGGCTCGAGATGCGCAAGGTCGCCCGGTCTTCCATCAGCCCCACGTCGTGGATGTCCGGCACCTTCGAACAGCCAACCCCCTGGTCGATCCAGCGCACGACATAGCCGAGCAGCCCTTGCGCGTTGTTGTCGAGCTCCTCGCGCACCTCGTCCTCGGACCAGTTGGTTCCCTGCGCCAGCGGGATCTGCAGCAGCTTGTCGAGCCCCGGCGCCTCGCCGAGCTCCTTCTGCCGGGCGAACACGTCGAGCTGGTGATAATGCAGGGCGTGGAGCGTCGCCGCGGTGGGACTCGGCACCCAGGCGGTGCTGCCGCCGGCCTGCAGATGGCCGATCTTCTGCGCCATCATGTCCGCCATCATATCGGGCGCGGCCCACATGCCCTTGCCGATCTGTGCGCGGCCGGAGAGCCCGTGGCGCAGCCCGATCGCGACGTTGCGCGCCTCGTAAGCCTTGAGCCACGCAGAGTTCTTCATCTCCGCCTTGCGCACCATCGGGCCCGCCTGCATCGAGGTGTGGATCTCGTCCCCGGTGCGGTCGAGGAAACCGGTGTTGATGAACACGATGCGGTCCTTCACCGCCTCGATGCATGCGCCGAGGTTGGCGCTGGTGCGCCGCTCCTCGTCCATCACGCCGACCTTCACCGTATGGCGCTCGAGCCCGAGCAGGTCCTCGACGGCATCGAACAGGTCGTTGGTAAAGGCGCACTCCTCCGGCCCGTGCTGCTTGGGCTTGACGATGTAGATCGAGCCGAACCGGCTGTTCTTCCACTTCCCCAGCCCCGCCCCGTCGAGCGCGCCGATCGCCGAGGTGATCACGGCGTCCATGATGCCCTCGGGAACCTCGCGAAAGCCTGCCCCGGCCTTCGAGCCGGGGTCGGGCAGCATAATGGCCGGGCTGGTCATCAGGTGGCCGACGTTGCGCACGAACAGCAGGCTGCGCCCGGGCAGCCGCCGCTCGCTGCCTTCGGTGAGGAACACCCGCTTGTCCTCGGCGAGCCGGCGGGTGACCTGCTTGCCGCCCTTCTCGAACGTGTCCTCCAGATCGCCGCGGATCACGCCGAGCCAGTTGCGGTAGGCCGCGAGCTTGTCCGCCGCGTCGACCGCAGCGATCGAGTCTTCAAGATCGACGATCGTCGTCAGCGCGCTCTCGATCACGACATCCGCAATGCCCGCCGGGTCGTCGCGCCCGACCGGGCTCTCGGGATCGAACACGACCTCGATGTGGAGCCCGTTGTTGACGAACAGCCGGCCCTTCTCGGTCTGGCCGACGTAGTGATCCGCATCGGCAAGCGCGATATCGTCGGCGCCCTTGACCGCGCGCCAGCTCTGCCCGCCGGCGAGCGGCAGCGTCTCGTCGAGGAACCGGCGCACCCGCGCGATCACCGCCGCGCCGCGCTGCGGATCGTAGCCGCCGGGGCGCGCCGGCGGTGCGTCGAGGGCGTCGGTGCCGTAGAAGGCGTCGTAAAGGCTGCCCCAGCGCGCGTTCGCCGCGTTGAGCAGGAAGCGCGCATTGA
>JBQCFR010000285.1:0-4410 GCA_051958885.1 Tsuneonella sp. | reverse complement strand
CCGGGCACGACCACCTTGTGTACATGGTCCGTGCGACCGTGGGGGGGGGGGGTAACGTGTTCGATGTTATGGGGATTTTATTCGTCCCCCCCCTCCGGGTTGGGGGCGGGGACGGGGGTGGGCCTTTAATTGCGGGGCAGGACGGGCCCACCCCTAACCCCTCCCGCAAGCGGGAGGGGGACCGTGATTACGCCTCGTCAGCGAGCTTCTTGGCCTTCTCGACCGCCTCGTCGATGCCGCCGACCATGTAGAAGGCCGCTTCGGGCAGGTGATCGTATTCGCCGTCGACGACGGCCTTGAACGACTTCACCGTATCCTCGAGCTGGACGAACTTGCCCGGAATGTTGGTGAACACCTCGGCGACGTGGAACGGCTGCGAGAGGAAGCGCTGGATCTTGCGCGCGCGGGCGACGGTCAGCTTATCCTCTTCGGACAGCTCGTCCATCCCGAGAATGGCGATGATGTCCTGCAGGCTCTTATACTTCTGCAGCGTTTCCTGGACCCGGCGGGCCGTCTGGTAATGCTCATCGCCGACGACGCGCGGCTCCAGCACGCGGCTGGTCGAATCGAGCGGGTCGACCGCGGGGTAGATGCCCAGCTCCGAGATCGCGCGGCTCAGCGTGGTGGTCGCGTCGAGGTGCGCGAACGAGGTCGCCGGCGCGGGGTCGGTCAAGTCGTCCGCAGGCACGTAGATCGCCTGCACCGAGGTGATCGAGCCCTTGGTGGTCGAGGTGATCCGCTCCTGCAGGTTGCCCATGTCGGTTGACAGCGTGGGCTGATAGCCCACCGCCGAGGGGATGCGGCCGAGCAGCGCCGACACTTCCGAGCCCGCCTGGGTAAAGCGGAAGATGTTGTCGACGAAGAACAGCACGTCCTGGCCTTCCTCGTCGCGGAAGTATTCGGCCATTGTCAGGCCGGAGAGCGCGACGCGCGCGCGGGCGCCCGGGGGCTCGTTCATCTGGCCGAACACGAGCGCCACCTTGGAACCTTCCGAGGTGGCATTGCCCTCGGCGTCCTTGGCGATGACGCCGGCGTCGAGGAACTCGTGGTAGAGTTCGTTGCCCTCGCGGGTGCGCTCGCCGACGCCGGCGAACACCGACACGCCGCCGTGACCCTTGGCGATGTTGTTGATCAGCTCCTGGATCAGCACGGTCTTGCCCACGCCGGCGCCGCCGAAAAGGCCGATCTTGCCGCCGCGCGCGTACGGCGCGAGCAGGTCGATGACCTTGATGCCGGTGACCAGGATGCTCGCTTCGGTCGACTGGTCGACGAAGGCAGGGGCCTCGGCGTGGATCGGCGCGCGCTGCTCGGCGTTCACCGGGCCGCGCTCGTCGATCGGCTCGCCAACGACGTTGACGATACGGCCCAGGGTCTTGGGGCCGACGGGCACGGAGATCTGCGCCCCGGTGTTGGTGACGCTCTGGCCGCGAGTGAGCCCGTCGGTCGAGTCCATCGCGATCGTGCGGACGGTGTTCTCGCCGAGGTGCTGGGCGACCTCGAGCACGAGGCGCTGGCCGTTGTTGTCGGTTTCCAGCGCGGTGAGGATCGCCGGCAGCTCGCCCTCAAAGGCGACGTCGACGACGGCGCCGATCACCTGGGCGATCGTGCCGTTTGTGGTCTGGTTCAGAACGGGGGCGGTGGCCATTTCGGTTTCCTTGGGTGTGATCGGGCTAGGCGCGCGGCGCGCGTGTCATTTCTGCTGCGCGCAAGCCTTTTCGGCGTCCTTGACGGTCCATTCGCCATCCTTGGCGGCGAGCGTCAGGGTGTTGCGCATGTATTTGTCGGCGCCGAGGCCGTACTGGCAGATGAAGTCCTTCGAACCCATCCCGGCGGACTTGCACGACGAGATGCTGACCTTCTCCGCCTTCGGGCAGGCCTTGGCGAGCACTTCGGCGAAAATCTTGTCGTCGGGCGCGGGCAGGGCCGGCTCAGTGGGAGTCGGCGCAGCGGTTGCGGTCGGCGTCGGCGCGGGCGCCGGCTCGCTGTTGCAGGCGGCCAGGAAGGCGATCGGGGCAAGCAGGGCGAGGGAAGCAAAACGGATCACGGTACAATAGTCCTTCAGATACTCAGAGCGCTTCCGCGCCAGCGATAATTTCAATCAACTCGGTGGTGATCGCGGCCTGGCGGCTGCGGTTGTACTGGATAGTCAGCTTGTTGATTAGCTCGCCCGCGTTGCGGGTGGCATTGTCCATAGCGGTCATCGACGCGCCCTGTTCCGACGCCTGGTTCTCGAGCAGCGCGCCGAACACCTGCGTCTTGAGATAACGCGGCAGCAGCTCGGCCAGGATTTCCTCCTCATCGGGCTCGTACTCGACCGCTGCCTGGCTAACAGTGGCGTTCTCGGGCGCAGGCACCGGAATGATCTGCAGCCGCGTGGGCTCCTGCGTCAGCGCGGATTTGAACTTGCTGAAGAACAGATGCGCGACGTCGAACTTGCCGGATTCGTACATCTCCATCAGCTCGGCCACGATGCGTTCGGCCTCGGCATAGCCGGGTTCGCGCACGTCGGTCGTGTCGAACATCTGGGCGATGTTGCTGGGGTGCGCCCGCCGGATCGGCGCGCGGCCCTTGCGACCCACGAGGTAGAAATCGACGTCCTTGCCCTGCGCCTTCAGCTCGCGTGCGGTCGTCAGCGCGGCGCGCACGATGTTCGAGTTGAACGCGCCGGCCAGCCCCTTGTCGCTGTTGGCGACGACGAGGAGATGGCGCTGGTCCTTGCCGGTGCCGGCGAACAGCTTGGGCGCTCCCTCGCGCCCGGCGACCTTGCTCGCGAGCGAGGCCATGACCGCACTCAGCCGCTCGGCGTAGGGACGCGCGGCCTCGGCCGCGGCCTGCGCCTTGCGCAGCTTCGCGGCGGCGACCATCTGCTTGGCCTTGGTAATCTTCTGGGTCGACTTGACCGAGTTGATCCGGCCCTTGAGTTCCTTCAGCGAGGCCATTTTGGCTCCCTAGTTCGTCTCGTCGGGCTCAGGCGTACTGCTTCGCGAATGCGTCGAGCGCAGCGACCGTCTTGTCGGCCACTTCGCCTTCGAACTTCTGCGAAGTGCGGATGCCTTCGAGCACGTCGGCGTGCTCGCTGCGCATGAAGCTCAGCATCTTGGCCTCGTAGTCCGTCACCTTGTCGACCGGTACGCTGTCGAGATAGCCGTTGGTGCCGGCGAAGATCGAGACGGTCTGCTCTTCGAACGGCAGCGGGCTGAACTGCGGCTGCTTGAGCAGCTCGGTCAGGCGTGCGCCGCGGTTGAGCAGCTTCTGGGTCGAGGCGTCGAGGTCCGAACCGAACTGCGCGAACGCGGCCATCTCGCGGTACTGCGCCAGCTCCAGCTTGATCGAGCCCGAGACCTTCTTCATCGCCTTGGTCTGCGCGGCGCCGCCGACGCGGCTGACCGACAGGCCGACGTTGATCGCCGGGCGGATGCCCTGGAAGAACAGGTTGGTTTCGAGGAAGATCTGCCCGTCGGTGATCGAGATCACGTTGGTCGGAATGTAGGCCGACACGTCGCCCGCCTGCGTCTCGATGATCGGCAGCGCGGTCAGCGAGCCGCCGCCGTTGCTGTCGTTCATCGTCGCCGCGCGCTCGAGCAGGCGGCGGTGGAGGTAGAACACGTCGCCCGGGTAGGCTTCGCGGCCCGGCGGGCGGCGGAGGAGGAGCGACATCTGGCGGTAGGCGACGGCCTGCTTCGAAAGGTCGTCGTATACGATCACGGCGTGCATGCCGTTGTCGCGGAAGAACTCGCCCATCGTGCAGCCGGTGTACGGCGCGAGGTACTGCAGCGGCGCGGGCTCCGAAGCGGTCGCGGCGACGACGATGGAGTATTCCATCGCGCCGTTTTCCTCGAGCGTCTTGACCAGCTGCGCGACGGTCGAACGCTTCTGGCCCACCGCGACGTAGATGCAGTAGAGCTTCTTCGCCTCGTCGCTCGAGGCGTTGACGCCCTTCTGGTTGATGAAGGTGTCGATCGCGACGGCGGACTTGCCGGTCTGGCGGTCGCCGATGATCAGCTCGCGCTGGCCGCGGCCGACGGGCACGAGCGCGTCGATCGCCTTGAGGCCGGTCTGCACCGGCTCGTTGACCGACTGCCGCGGGATGATGCCGGGCGCCTTCACTTCGACGCGGCGGCGCTCGTCGGAGACGATCGGGCCCTTGCCGTCGATCGGGTTGCCGAGCGCGTCGACCACACGGCCGAGCAGGCCCTTGCCGACCGGCACGTCGACGATCGTGCCGGTGCGCTTGACGCTGTCGCCTTCGCGGATCTCGGCGTCCGAGCCGAAGATCACGACGCCGACGTTGTCGGCTTCGAGGTTCAGCGCCATGCCCTGCACGCCGTTGGCGAATTCGACCATCTCGCCGGCCTGGACCTTGTCGAGGCCGTGGATGCGGGCGATGCCGTCACCGACCGAGAGCACCGA